>SKQZ01000022.1 GCA_007118765.1 Candidatus Hydrogenedentota bacterium | reverse complement strand
TTGCTTGCCCGCCGACTTCGACGTGTACTAACACGCTGTCAGCCGGCGGCCTGCGCAAAGCACCTGCTCTGGCGCAATCTTCACAGGCTCACGACGAAACCTGGTGAAATATCCGGGCTAAGCGCCGCGGAAAATCTGCTATAGTAGTCGGGTGTAAAGAAAGGCATCAAAGGACAAAAAGGAGAGGCAAATGCGGATAACGGTTCGATTTCTGTTGGTGTTATGGCTTGTGGCGTGTCACACAGCGGTCGCGACGATGGTCGTGGATGCCCCGACGTTCTCGGCTGTCTTTGACCGGGGCGCTTTGACCAAGTTGCGCGGGCCCCGGGGCGATGTCATGGCAATGCCGGGTGAAACAGTGCTCGGAGCGGGGGTGTTGCTTGTTGATGCCGTCCATTGGGCTGCCGCGTCCACGGTGGAACCGCGTAACGATGGGGTGTCCGGCTGGACGGAGGTCTGCGCGTTTGACGACGCTTTTGATGGGGGTCGGTTGACCATGAACTATGCGCTGGACGAGGCGTCCGGCGATTTGTTGATCAGCCAGGAGGCAACAGCGCCCGCCGGCGGCATTAGCGCCGTGCGCTGGAGCATTGAAAAGATTCCCTTGTCATGGCGCTTGATTGTTCCCGGGCTTTCAGGCATCCGCATGACCGCCGATACGCCGGGCGATTTCCTGGCGATTGACTACCCCAAGTCGTGGGAGGCGCAACTGCTCATCGTTGAAGGTGACGAGGGCGGCTTCTATGTCTGGGCGGATGATAGCGACGGCCGCTTTAAGCGTCTGGTCATTGAACGGGAGCCTGACGGCTGGCGCGTTTCCTTTGACACCCATCCGCCTGCGCCGTATGAGGAACAGACGGCGTGCGCGTCCGTCACGTGGCGGTTGAATGTGTATGAGGGAGACTGGCGTGTGCCCGCCCGGCGTTATCGTGAGTGGGCGGAAACACATTTCGCCCCGACACCGACCACAGAACAACAACCGGATTGGGTGGGCGGTATCGGCGCGTGTGTCATTATACCGCCCCACGCGCCACTGCTGGAGCCCATTGCCCGACAGATCGATCCAACCCGCACGCTCTTGTATATCTATGGCTGGCGTGCAGATGGCTATGACCGCAATTATCCCGATTACGAAAATGTGTACCCCCATTTTCCACCGTTTATGGAGGCGGCCAAAGCGCTTGGCTTTCGTGTGATGTTGCATGTGAACTACTTCGGCTGTGACCCGCTCCACCCCTTGTATGAACAATTTGAACCCTATCATTGTCGGCTGCCCCACGGACAAAATGACTTGGACTGGTGGCATTATCCCTGCGACGAACGGCCCATCAAATTTGCCTATATCAATCCCGCCAGTGATGCATGGCGACGCGAGGTGGTGGCACGGTTCACGCATCTTTGCGAAACCTATGACGTGGATGCGCTGCACTTGGACCAGACGCTGGTCATATACAATGATTACAACGGCCTGATTGATGGCAAGACCATGCTGGAGGGAAACATCGCCCTGCACCGGGAACTGCGCGAGGCGCTGCCCCAGGTGGCGTTGAGCGGCGAAGGGCTGAACGAGGTCACCTATCGGCATGAAGCGTTCGCGCAACTGCATGTGTACGGCATTGATCACGCTGACCACACCTTTAATGCGCCCATGCTGGACATGGCCCATCCCATCAGCGCGTATTTGTTGCGTCCCTACACCCATACCTATGGATATCTTGGCATGTCCCCGCCGGAGAATACGCGTCTCTATACCGCCTGGCTTGAAGCGTATCGCCGGTGGGGTGTTATTCCCACATTGAAGGTGGGCGCCAAATCTGTTGAAGAGCCGGATGGGTTCACGCAGCTATTGTTTGATGAAATGCGTTTCTGGCAGACCCATAATGTGCAACCGGACATGGACGGTGATTGGCCGTCTCATGTGGCGTTCCCATTGCGCACTGACGACGGCAGTCGTGTCACCTATACGCGGGACGGTGCATTGACATTGGCCGGGGAAGAAGTCCAACGGATCATACGTGACGTGCAACGTGTGGAACTGCCCGGCACGATCCCCGGGTGGCAGGCCTATACGGAATCGCGTATTATTGGCCTTGATCCTGATGAGCGCTATCCATATCACGCAACCCCGCGTGACATGGACGCATTGCGGGTTACGGCTTTGCCGCCGCAATATACCCTGGCAGGCGTCATAACGGATGAACAGTTGGCCATGGTCCGAACCCGGCCGGTTACGGGTACGGATATTCGCCTTGCGCGGTTGTTGCCCGATGCTGTTACCGGGTCGCGGCCCGCATCGGGTGAAGGGTACGAACAGGCCGGCCCCTTGTCCGGGCCGGACGGCGCCATGTTCGAGGCCCACGGCGATGCGCTGCACGCTCATCCGCCATGGCAAACGCCCGGCAGCGGCGAAGCCTATGCCCGGTTTACGTTGAAACTGCCCGATACAGCGCAACGGTTCGTATCCGGCGTGGCGCTCAATCCCTTTTCCGTTGGTGATGGGCGTAGCGACGGTGTGGGTTTTGGCATTTCGGTCACTGCCAACGATATTGAAAAACAAGCCGATACTTTCACAAAAAGCGAGGAACGCACCACACTGGAAGTGGACCTGAGGCCTTTCGCCGGTAAAGAGACAACACTGGAGTTGTGGGTTGATCCGGGGCCCGAGGGCAACCCGAGCCACGATTGGGCGCGTTGGCATGACCCGCGCATTATTTGCAAGGCGGAAACACGCGCCACAATCGGCCTCGCCGGTCTTGACGGTTGGCGCTGGGCTGTGACGGCTGATACAACGCTGCACCTGTCGAATGAAGATGATTCTGTGTCTCTCGCGGCGGCGTTTCCCGGCACAAACTATCTACTGCGCGAAAAGTCGGCTGCCGTGACCTTGCCTGTCTCTCTGGAAACACAAGCGCACACGGTGGTCTATGAGATAAGCGGCCGCATTACCCGGGGAGCGCCCCGTCACGCCCGCGTGGATCGGGTCGTCAATACCGTGGGAGGCGTCGCAAAGCCCGGATACTTCACCCATCCGCCCGACCAGGGCGCGACTGAAATGCACTTTCCATTGACGCTCAACGCAACCCCCGCCGTGTTTAGTGGATATGTCGGTCTGCGCGACGGGACGGATCAATCCTCGGGCGTGGTGTTTCGCGTGACCGTCAATGGCGTGGAAGCGGCCCGAGAACACGTATTGCCGGGGCAGTGGCATGAGATTGCGGCGGATTTGAGCGCATGGGCGGAACAAACCGTTGTTATCGCGTTAATTGCCGACGCGGACGGCGATTATATTTGCGATTGGGCCTGTTGGGGCATCCCTGCAATCCGGGCAAAGGAAGGATGACTCCGTGCCGCCGCCGACGTGACTGAACCGTGCGACCGGGAAAAATTGATTCTTCAGGCTCTTTTCTGGCATACTTCACGCTGTAAGTGTAACGATTAGTACACGCTGCAGGAAGTCCCGGGGGAACGTGTATCTCCGACAGGGACAGTACCACACGCGGTTCTCCTGACGAGATGTTGTCTCGGGCGTGAATTTGGGCTGATACTTTTTGGAGCAATGAATCCACAGGCGTGCGGTCTGATGCCGGCGTTTTACTGTCACTTACAGAGTTCTTGAGGAAGTCCCCTAACCAGTCAAAAACGAAAGGAAAACTACCTATGGCAACGAAAGTCGGAATCAATGGTTTTGGTCGTATCGGCCGCAATGTATTCAAACTGTTGATGGAAGAGCCTGCGTTTGAAGTGGTCGCCATCAACGACCTGACCAACGCGAAAACCCTTGCCCACCTGTTGAAATACGACAGTGTCAACGGCGTATACCCCAAAGACGTGAGCGCCAAAGAAGACGCCATCGTGGTGGACGGCAAAGAAGTCAAAGTGACCGCCGTCAAGAACCCCGCCGAGCTGGGCTGGGGCGCCATGGGCGTTGAGTTGGTGCTGGAATCCACAGGCGTGTTCCGGGCAAAGGCCCAGTGCATGATGCATGTGGAAGCGGGCGCCAAGAAGGTGCTGTTGAGTGTGCCGCCGAAGGATGCGGTGGACGCGATTGTTGTGTGCGGCGTTAACGATGACGTGCTGAAGGCCGATGATGTAGTCGTGTCCAATGCCAGCTGCACCACCAACTGCCTTGCCCCTGTGGCGAAGGTGCTTCATGAAAACTTCGGCATCGTCCGCGGGTTGATGACAACCACCCATGCCTACACCAACGACCAGGTCGTGCTTGACATGCCCCATAGCGATTTGCGCCGTGCCCGTGCCGCGGCCTATTCCATTATCCCCACCACTACCGGCGCTGCCCGGGCCGTTGGCGAGGTGTTGCCTGAACTGAACGGCAAACTCGACGGTATGGCCATGCGCGTACCCGTGATTGACGGCAGTGTGGTGGATTTGGTTGCGCAGCTTGACAAGAGCACGACCAAAGACGAAATCAACGCGGCCATGAAAGCCGCGGCGGAAGGGCCGCTCAAGGGCATCCTCGAATATATGGAAGACCCGATTGTATCGTGCGACGTGATTGCCAATCCGCATTCCAGCATTTTCGACGCCGCCCTCACATCGGTGATGGACGGCAACTTTGTCAAGGTCATTTCTTGGTATGACAACGAGTGGGGTTATTCCAACCGTTGTATCGATCTCTTCAAGAAGATGGCATCGTAATTATCCCGAAAGTAGTGACAGGCGGGGCCGCGCCGGCGTGTTCGGTCCCGCCTTTCTGACTCACACACAAGCCAGGAGGAACGCATATCATGAACAAGTTGCAGATAGACGATCTTGATCTTCGCGGAAAAACCGTGCTGATGCGTGTGGACTTTAATGTCCCGCTGAATGACGACGGTTCTGTCGGTGATGATACGCGTATTCGCGCCGCCCTCAAAAGCATTAACTATGTGCGTGAACAAGGCGGCAAGCTTGTGTTGATGTCCCATTTGGGGCGGCCGGATGATCCGGTGAAAGCCGCGGATGAAGCGGAAAAGAAGGCCATTGAGGAAAAGAACAAGAAATTCCGAATGGACCGCGTGGCGGAAGCCTTGCATGCGCTGGTCGGAGGCAAAGTGACGAAACTGGACGCCTGTGTGGGCGCCGATGTGGAGGCGGCTGTTGCGGCCATGGAGCCCGGCGACATTATTCTCCTTGAAAACACGCGCTTCTACAAGGGCGAAAAGAAGAATGATCCCGAATTCGCCGCGCAGTTGGCAAAATTGGGCGAGGTGTATATTTCTGACGCCTTCGGCACGGTACACCGTGCCCATGCCTCTACGGAAGGGGTCGCCCGTCATATCACACAAAGTGCCGCCGGATTTTTGGTCACACGCGAAATGGCCTATTTCGGTCAGGTCTTGAATAATCCGGAGCGCCCACTGACGGCGCTGTTGGGTGGCGCGAAGGTGTCCGACAAAATCACCGTTATCGAAAACCTGTTGAACCTCGTGGACACGCTCATGATTGGCGGCGGCATGTTGTTCACTTTTTTCAAGGCCAAAGGCTACGAAATCGGCAAATCACTGCTGGATGAGCCGGGCATTGAGGTCGCCAAAAAAGTGATGGCCATGGTTGAAGAAAAAGGCGTGAAATTATTGCTGCCGGTGGACATTGTTGTTGCCGATGCCTTTGACAAAGACGCCAACACACAGGTGGTGGCGGCTGACGCCATGCCGGCCGATTGGCTTGGCCTGGACATTGGTCCGGAAAGTACGGCAATGTTTTGCGATGCCATCAAAGCGTCTCGGACGGTCGTTTGGAATGGGCCGGTGGGTGTGTTTGAAATGGAAAAATTTGCCGTGGGCACCCGTGCCATTGCAGAAACGTTGGCCGAAAACGACGTGATCAGCATTATTGGCGGCGGTGATACGGCGGCGGCCGTGACCAAGTTCGGCATGGCTGACAAGATGTCCCATGTGTCAACGGGCGGTGGCGCGTCCCTTGAAATGCTTGAAGGCAAGACGTTGCCCGGGTTGGCCGCGCTGACGGACAAACCGGAAGGCGGCTGTTGTTGCAACGGCGCATGTTAATGTTGTTACCAGACCACCGGTCTGTTTTTGCTATACTATAGCCGATATGAGTAGGAGTTTCCTGCGACTCGGGCGTGCGGTTCACCGTCGCCGTACTGGGCGCGGGTGTATACACATGAAAGGTGCATAAAGATGACATTACCGAAAGACAAGAAGACTGAATTGATTGCGGCCCATGGCGCCAACGGCGAGGACACCGGTTCGGTGGAGGTGCAGGTAGCCCTGTTTACCGAACGAATCAAGCAATTAACGGAGCATTTGCGGGAGCATCCCAAGGACTTTGCATGCAGGCGCGGTCTGCTGCGATTGGTGGGCAAACGCCGCAACCTGCTCAATTATGTACAGAAGAAGGATGTTGAGCGCTATCGCGCGCTCATTAGCAAACTGGGACTGCGCAAATAGCGGGGCGTATCAAGTGCGCGCTTCAACGGATTGGCATGCAAGAGCGGTTTCACAACCTGTGGGAAGTGAAAGCGGGTGTGGCGCCGTAAACCAAGATTCCAAGGTAAGAATGAAAAATATAAAAGCAAACCAAATGCACGATACGATCGCAAAGCCGATCCGCGCGCAGGAAAAGAGGCAAAGAAAATGGTAGAAAGAATTTCAGTACAAGTAGGCGCTGTCGAACTTAATTTTGAGACAGGCCGCATCGCCAAACAGGCACATGGCGCGGTTATTTGCCAAAGCGGCGACACCATGGTGTTGTCGGCTGTCACCACGGCGCCGGAACCACGGGAGGGACAGGATTTCTTTCCCATGACCGTGGATTACCGCGAAAAGTTTTACGCAGTGGGCCAAATCCCCGGCAATTTCTTCCGGCGTGAGGCACGTCCGTCTGAGCGCGAGATTCTGGTCTGTCGCATGACCGACCGCCCGTTGCGACCGTTGTTTCCAAAGACGTTTCTTAACGAAACCATGGTCTGTCAGACGGTCTTTTCCGCTGACAACGTGCATAACCCGGATGTGTTGAGCATCAACGCGGCTTCAGCCGCATTGCATATCAGCAAGATTCCGTTGCTTGAGCCCATAGGCGCAGTGCGCGTGGGCCTCATTGAGGGCGAATTGGTGGCGAATCCCCCCATGCCGGATATGGAAAACAGTGCCCTTGACATCATCGTCGCAGGCACCAAGGATTCCATCTGCATGGTGGAAGGCAGCGCCGACGAATTATCGGAAGCGCAAATGGTTGAGGCGTTGGAGTTTGCGCACGCCCATATCCGCGACATTGTGGCATGCATCAATGAACTGCGCGACCGCGCGGGGGTTGAGAAGATGCCTGTGCCGGAAGAAAACATTGATGCGGAAATTGTCGCGGACGTCGAAGCGATTGCGGCGCCGCGCATTAAAGAAGCACTTGCAATTCGCGAAAAGCAAGCGCGTTATGATGCCTTCGACGCTATCAAGGACACGCTGGAAGAAGAACTTTCGGCGCGCTACGGCGAAGAAAAATTTGCAGAACGGGCCGGTACAATCAAGGAGGTGTTTAACGACCTCAAGAAAAACATCATGCGCCATGCGGTCGTTGAAACCAATTTGCGCATGGATGGACGCCAACTTGACGAAGTGCGGACCATTACCATCGAGGTGGGCATTTTGCCGCGTGTGCATGGCAGTGCCTTGTTCACCCGTGGCGAGACGCAGGCGCTTGTCGCCACCACACTGGGCACCAGCCGCGACGAGATGCGGATTGACGAACTGACCGGCGACGAGTTTCGGCGCTTTTTCCTGCACTACAATTTCCCGCCGTGGTCGGTGGGTGAAGTGCGCCGCGTGATGGGGCCGGGACGGCGCGAAGTGGGGCATGGCAAGTTGGCCGAGCGTGCGCTGGAAGGAATGCTCCCCTTTACGGACGGAGAGAACGAAGAAGGCGATGTCGAAAACAATTTCCCCTATACCATACGCATTGTTTCGGATGTCACCGAGAGCAACGGCTCCAGCTCGATGGCCACGGTATGCGGCGGTTCGCTGAGCATGATGGATGCCGGGGTGCCGGTGAAGGGACAGGTTGCGGGTATTGCCATGGGACTTATCAAGGAAGGCGATGAGGTTCGCATCCTGTCGGATATTCTGGGCGATGAAGACCACCTTGGCGATATGGACTTCAAGGTGTGCGGTACGGAAAAAGGCATTACCGCATTCCAAATGGATACCAAGGTGAAAGGGTTGTCCCGCGACGTGATGGAACGCGCCATGGAACAGGCCCGCGCCGGACGCGACCACATCCTGCGCATTATGAATGAATCTCTGCCGGCGCCCCGTGAAGAGTTGTCTTCCTATGCGCCGCGCATCTTTACCATCAAAATTCACCCGGACAAAATCCGCGAGATTATCGGCCCCGGCGGCAAGGTTATTCGGCAGATTCAGAGTGAAACCGAAGCCGAGATTGATATTCAGGATGACGGCACCGTAAACATTGCCGCATTGAACAAGGAAAATGCCGACGCCGCCATTGAGATGATAGAAGAGATTGTCGCTGATGTTGAGGTCGGCAAGATTTATCATGGCCGGGTTACACGGATAATGAATTTTGGCGCTTTCTGTACCGTCGTTGGCGGCAAGGAAGGCTTGATTCATATTTCCGAACTGGCCGATTATCGCGTTAACTCGGTGACTGATGTGGTGAACATTGGGGACGAAATTGATGTTAAAGTCATCGAAATAGACGGCATGGGTCGCGTTAACCTTTCAAAGATTGCCGCAGACCGTGAACTGGATCAGGTGCAGCCCAAACCCGAGGGCTATCAAGAGCCCGAGATAGGCGGTGGCAAGCGCGGCGGCGGCGGACGCGACAGAGGCGGTCGCGACCGGGGCAGCCGCGGCGGTGGTGATCGCGACCGCGGGCGCGGAGGCGGACGGGATCGCGGTCGTGGCCGTGACCGTTAATTCTGCATGTAGCATGATAATGTTGCCGCTTTACCGCGGCAACATTTTTTTATTGACGTGATATGCCGTTAACCCGGATATTTCATCAGGTTTCTTCGCCGGTGCAACCCCGCCACGGCGGGGTGAAATATGCGGGTTAAGGCCGGGCCTTTTACTTGGAAGTGAGCAGCACAACGGCATACCCGAATCGAGCGGCGTATCAACCACGCATTTTGAGCAAGGAGCTGTTTTGAGCGAGAACACCCAATCCAATATCCGCATTCATCGGCTGGACAACGGTTTTACCATTGCCATGGAGCGGCTGCCGTATCTGCATTCCGCTTCGATTGGTGTTTGGATAAAAACAGGTTCGGCTGCGGAAGACCGTAATGAAGCAGGATTGGCGCATTTCCTGGAGCACCTGTTCTTCAAGGGTACGGAAACGCGCAATGTACACCAAATCATGGAGGCGGTGGAAAGCCGCGGTGGTTATTTGAACGCGGCCACGTCCCGTGAATATACCACCCTCTATGTGCGTATGCTCAAGGCCCATGTCAATGTAGGCATTGAAATACTCTCCGATATCCTCACCAACTCCACCTTTCGCGATTTGGAAAAGGAACGGGGCGTTATTTTGGAAGAGATTGCTTCCATTGAAGACACACCCGACGAATTGGCCCATGACCTGCTTTCCGAGTTTCATTGGCCGGAGCATCCGTTGGGGCGGCCTGTATCCGGGTATGCGGATACGGTGGCCGCCATGAAGCAAGACGACTTCAAGCGGTTCTATGCCAAATGGTACAAGCCTGCCAACATGGTGTTTTCGATTGCGGGCAACTTTGACGAGGCGAAAGTGCTGCAACAGGTGGAACAGGCCTTTGGCTCACTGCCGGGGAGCGAAACGCCTGCCCTGGATAGTGTGCCTGCATTTCAAGCGGGAGTTAAATGGGTCGAGCGGCCCATTAGCCAAACCCATATCGGGTTGGCCGTTCCCGGCCCGTCCCTTACGGATGAAAAGCGGCACATGTGCAACTTGTTGGCCGGGATTCTCGGTGGCGGCGGCACATCACGGTTGTTCGAGATTATTCGCGAAGAGGAGGGATTGGCCTACAACGTGTATGCCTATCATACCAGCTACATTGCCACCGGCATGATTGGTGTTTATGAAGCGGTGGCGCCCCATAACAGCGAGCGCGCGCTTGCGCTGACTTTTCGCGAGATGCGTCGTCTGCGTGAAGAACTCGTGCCTGAAGACGAGTTGGCGCGCAGCCGGGAACAGCTTAAGGGGTCGCTGCTTATGGCCCTTGAAAATACCTATGTGCGGATGTCGCGTATGGCAAAGGGGTTGCTGTTTAAGGGGCGGGTTACGCCAATTGCCGAAGTTATTGCGAATATTGATGCCGTTACGGTGTATGATATTCAAGCGTTCGCGCAGCAATCCTTTCAGCCCGATTCCTGTGCGTTGTTGTTGCTGGGCCCAAAAGAAACATATGTTCCAGAGGAGGTATCGTTGTAATGGAAACAGTGCGTGTAGCAATACGTCAATTGCCCGGATCGGAAGATTTGCCTCTGCCCGCGTACGAATCGGAACATGCCAGCGGTTTGGATTTGCGGGCTGCCATAGACGGCTACGTCAAATTCAAACGAGGCGCCCGTATGGCCGTGCCCACAGGCGTGTGCATTGCGTTGCCGCCGGGACTTGAGGGGCAGGTGCGGCCGAGAAGCGGTTGGGCGTTGAGGGCGGGCGTGACCATGATCAATTCGCCGGGCACCATTGATGCTGATTATCGCGGCGAGATCAAAGTGCTGCTTGTAAATCTGGGCGATGAACACGTGGTGATCAATCGGGGCGACCGTATTGCCCAATTGGTAATAGCGCCGGTCGCTCGTGTTGAGTGGGCGCCGGTCCCCGTCCTGGACGAATCAATCCGAGGCGATGGCGGCTTCGGGCACACGGGACGGTAAACCGCGTTATCGCTCCCGAATAAGAATACGGTTTTCCTGTATCTCGAACCCGAAGTCCGGCAACGGCCATTGACGCAGCAAGAGATTCAGCGCTGTTTCCAGGCGCACATCCTGTATGACACAAGGATTGATGGGTATGTCGGCCAGGCGCCGCTGCGCGACCACTTCTATGCCCAGCTGGTTGCTTAACGGCAGCAGCATGTTATGGAGCGATGCGGGTTGTGCCGTGAATGCAGCATGGGAGACCGCCTGTTCTTCCGGCAGAACCACGGATACGGTGCGGGACAAGAGGGCGCGTTGTTCCGACGTGAGTGAGGCTTCATTTAACAACCGTTCCGTGGGGCCGGTATTCTGGACGGCCCGTATAAAAATGTATTCCGGCGTGCTTTCCACAACAAATGTGCCGGGTGCGATCCGCGCTGATTGCATTATCGCCTCCAGCGCAACATGAAAGGGAGCATCCGGCAGAAACATTTCACCGGTGCGCGTTTCCGCGATAAAGTTGTCCGCCACCAACGTGACGCCGGCACTCTTGCTCAACGCCGCAAAAGCGTTGTACAGTTCTGTTTTCGCACCCAAAGTCACGGAAGCCGCCATAACCCGATGTGCCTCGGGGAGATCGCCGGAAAGGTCAATGTCCTGAAGCACCTCGTATCCCGACGGCAATATCATAAAGTAGTAAGGCGTGTGCAGGTATACACAGTCAATGGAGGCTGCAAACCGCGCTACTGCCTCTTGATAGGGGATGTCCCGCATGGAAATGGCGGGCATCGACCGCTCTTCAAGGCCGCTCATCAACACAAGGCCGCCGCCGATTTCTCTGCCGAACAGACGCACCACGTCGCCTATGGGGCTTGTGTCGTGCTCAAATCGCACCCGGTCGAAGGACGGTGCTTCGGTAGTGGACGGCAGCGCCGCGGCCGGCTTGTCGCCTTTGCGGGGCGGTGTGGTGGCGCATCCCCCATGATACAGCGCCAACACCGCAACAAGCAGTATTATCGCCCGGCAGGAGAAACGGCGACCTTTCATGTGAACCGAAGCGCACACACGGCCCAAGGCGGTTATGGCGTGTAATTTGGTGCAGATTGTTTTCATGGCGTATAGTAAACGGAGAACATCTCCAAAAAGTTTCAACAAGCGCTTGCCAAACAACGAAATTCAACCTTACTATAACACACCATGTCCCCCAATGAACCAATACGCATAGCCAAGGTTATGGCCGCACGCGGGCTCTGTTCGCGACGTGAAGCGGAACGACTGATAGCCTGCGGCGGTGTCTATGTTGAAGGCGAACAGGTTGTCGCGCCAGGCACACGCATAGACCCGGATGCAACCATCACGCTGGATGAGAGCGCCCGAAAACAATTGCGTGAGAAGGTCACAGTGCTGCTTCACAAGCCGATAGGGGTGGTGTCGGGGCAGCCGGAAAAGGGCTATGTCGCGGCGGTGTCGCTTATCACGCCTGAGAATCGTCACGAGGGAGACCGCACGCCTCTTACATTGCAGGCGTCGCATCTGGAAGGCCTTGCCGCAGCGGGGCGTCTTGATATTGATTCACACGGCCTGCTTGTTTTGACACAGGATGGCGTGGTGGCGCGTCGGCTGATTGGCAGCGCCACAAAGGTGGAAAAAGAATACCTGGTGCGGTTTGAAGGGGAGTTGACGGCTGAAAATCTTCGCCTGCTGAATCATGGCTTGTATCTCGATGACAAGCCGCTGAAGCCGGCCCGCGTGGTTCGTTTGAATGAAAACCAACTGATGTTTACACTCCGGGAAGGACGCAAGCGGCAAATACGCCGAATGTGTGAGCAGGTGGGCCTTAGCGTGGTACGGCTCAAACGCACCCGCATTGGCAACGTGATGCTGGCAGACTTACCGTATGGCAAGTGGCGGTTTTTGGCGCATCATGAACAGTTCTGATGGGGTGGCGCGGCGTTACGCCGTCGGCGTTTGGCCGGTCAGCCGTCCGAAGTAGGCATGGGTTTCATATTGGGCGCGGCGTACTCCCCGCCCTCCCAAAACATATTTGTTGGACTGGAGCCGATCAAGCTTGCGCGCCTTGCGATTGTCCTTGATCTGGATTTGTACCATGTCCAGCACTTGCCGGCGAAGCGCCGGATCGAGCACGGGAAACGCCGCCTCAACGCGCCAGTCCAAGTTGCGCTCCATGAGGTCCGCCGAACTCATAAACACCTCTTCGGCCTCCCCGCTGCCAAACACATAAATGCGCTGGTGTTCAAGGAAACGGTCAAGGATGCTGATGGCTTTGATGTTCTTGTGCGGTGTTACCGCATAGGTGGTGCGAATGATAAGGTGAATGCGGACACCGGCATCGGCGGCCTCGCGCAGTTTTTTTATCACATGCCTGTCGGTCAGGTGGTTCGCTTTGATAAGGATATATCCGTCGTTCCCTTTTCTTTTTTCATTGACAATTCGTTTGTAGATTTCCTTGCGCGTATTGATGGGTGACACCATCAGTCGCTTGAAGTCAGGCTGTGACGGCGTGATGCCCGCGTCCACCGCTTCAAAATAGTTGAACACCGCCGCCACGTCCTGAGTTATCTTCTTGTTGGCTGTGAAAAGCATGCTGTCCACATACAAACGTGCTGTTGTCTCGTTGAGATTTCCCGTGGACAACCCGGCACAGGCGGCGCCCTCCCGCTCAATCAGCAACAGTTTGGAATGCACCTTCATTGGCGGAACCCCAAACAACACGGTGGCGCCCACCTCGCGCAATCGTTCGCTGTTGCTGATGTTCCGGTGCTCATCAAACCGTGCCTGCAATTCCACCACCGCCACAACGCGTTTGCCGTTGTTGGCGGCGTTCAACAATGCGTTCACCACCTGTGACCGGTCGGCAACGCGGTACATGGTAATTTTGATGGTTGTTACCAGCGGGTCAATGGCCGCTTCGCGCAACAGCCGAATGACGTGGTCAAATGATTGATAGGGATAGGTAAGCAGCAAATCCTGCTGCGCAATAATGTCAAGCATTGGCCGACGCTCGGCATCCAGGATGGGATGGGGATGAGGTTCCATCGCCTCAAAAAGCAGGTCAAACCGTTTTGCCGGAAACTGCATCAGATCCTTCATGTTATGATAGCGGCCACCCCCAATGGCAGGGTCGGATGTATCCAGTTTCAGTTCATGCTTCAACAGCGCCAACAGCTCCGGCGGCATCTGGCTGTCATACACAAAGCGCGTCGGGCGTCCGCCCTTGCGTTGACGCAACACCTTTTCCATTTTGCGGACGTATCCCTCGGAAAAGTCATTGTCAATGTCCAACTCCGCATCACGCGATATCTTGAACTCATACGCCGCAATGTCCGTGTAATTGAAAATGTAAAAGATATCGTTCAGCGAGAACCGGATCACGTCATCAATATACATGATGTGGCCGTTGGGCAATTCCACAAACCGCGGCAGGTCGGCGGGTATTTCAAGAAGCGCATAAGGGAAATCGCTGCCATCCATCATCACGGCGAAATAGAGCGCGCCGTCAGTCAGCTGCGGAAAGGAAAAGCCTTTCCGCAATATGATTGGCACCAGGCTCGGCAATACGGTATCACGGAAATACGCCTGTACCCATTCCCTAATGGCAATATGCTGTCTGCCGAGATCCTTTTCGGTAATAAGACGGATGCCCTTGCGTTTCAACTGTTGCGTGATTTCCTGATACGCCGCCTGAAAGCGGTCATCCAAGGTATGCGCCTTCTTTTTTATGTCGGCCATCACGGCGATCAGCGGTTTTTTGCCCAATTCAATGCGCCGTTGAACACTCGCCACACGCACCTTGAAAAACTCGTCCATATTAGAGGAAAAAATACTGAGAAACTTCATC
>SKQZ01000051.1 GCA_007118765.1 Candidatus Hydrogenedentota bacterium | reverse complement strand
TCGCAGCGCCGGACAGGCGAATACACGGGCACAGGTCATTATCGTTGTCAACAACCGCCCTGCCGCGCCATTGGCAGACCAAGCGGACAACGCCAAGACCCTCGCAGCGCTTGCAGAGTGCACCGTCACGGAACGCTTCGCGCCGTTGCGCATTGCCTGGGTGGACGCCGCATCGTCCAACCACGCCATGCCTGAAAAAGAGGGCGTTGGGTGGGCGCGCAAACTTGGCGCCGATCATGCCCTCCGCCTGTTATGGGCGCTCGGGAAGGCGCATGCCCCCATTATCCATCTGGATGCTGACGCACCGCCGGCGCCCGGCTACTTGCAGGCGACACGCGCCTTTTACCAATCAACGGAACGTTGGGGCGGCTACGCAGCCTATGCCCATTCCATTGTGGAACCTGACAGCGCATCTGGAAAGGCCATCATTGCCTACGAAATCTACATGCGCTATCACGAGCTCGCCTTGCGGTATGCAGGATCACCCTACGCGCATCCGGCGCTCGGCTCCATTATGTCCAGCACCGCGGCGGCCTATGCCGCAACAAACGGCATGAACCGGCGTTGTGCGGGCGAAGACTTTTATTTTATGCAGCAGTTGGTTAAAACCGGTCGATTGGAATGCATCTCGGATGCGCTCGTTTTTCCTTCGGGTCGCATGTCAAAACGAACGCCATTCGGCACGGGACGCACCGTCACGACGGGCATGACTTCCACGCTTTTTAACCCCGACAGTTATCGGGTTTTGCGCACGTGGCTGAAGGTGGCCGAATCTGCCATAACGCTTTCAGGTGACGGACTGTTAAAGAAGGCATCCGATATACACCCTGCGTTGCATGAGTATCTGCACTCCCGAAACTTTTCGCATGCATGGGACAGGATAGCAGGCAATACCCCGACAACGGAAAAGAAACGCCATGCGTTTCACGTATGGTTTGACGGACTGCGCACGATTCAGTTGATACATCATTTACGCGACACGACTTATCCCGACATTCCCGCCCCCGAAGCGGTTGCAACACTGCTTGCATGGTTGGGCGCAGACAGTTCCATCACGGGCAAGGCTGCACTTGCGGTGCTATTACAGCTACGACAGATTTGCGGCGTTCCTGATCAGTCCTGATAGGCTTGCAGTAATCTCTGTGTCAACAGTTGCACTTGCATCGTAACGTTCATTTGATTAGAATAACGGCATCAACACAAGTGGAGCGGAACAATTATGGAATTATCACGGGTATTGCCCATTCTGATACAGTTCGGCATAGGCGCGCTATTGGGCGGCGTGGGCCTCTGGGCCGGCATCAAAAGCGGGTACGTTGATTTGCGCGAGCCGGACGGACGGCGCACCATCTTCATTCTGGTGGCCGGCTATATCGCGTTCTTAGTGGCGTACTGTTTGTTCACCTTTTACCTGCCCTTTGTACCGGAGCCCCCCACACCATGACCCCAGAGATTCTCGGCACCAATACTGACTATGCGATCATGGCCGCCTATTTCGTGTTCGTGGTCGGATTCGGATTATATTTTGGACGCTACTCGTCCACCACCAAAGACTTCTTTTTTGGCGGTCAGCGTTTTGCCTGGTGGCTAATAGCGTTTTCCGCCGTGGCCACCCTTGTGGGCAGTTACAGTTTCATCAAATACAGCGAGGTCGGTTTTGAGCACGGCGTCAGCAGTACACAAGCCTACTTGAATGATTGGTTTTGGGCGCCGATTTTACTCCTGGTCTGGCTGCCCATCATTTACTACCAACGCATTCAATCAGTGCCGGAATACTTTGAACGGCGCTTTGGACGCGCAGCCCGCGTGGCCGCGACCCTGTTTATCCTGCTCTATCTCATCGGATATGTGGGCGTGAACCTGCTGACCCTTGGCCGGGCGCTGCATCCCGTGCTCGGCTGGCACGAATTTACCGGGGCCGCCGTGGCCTGCGTGATGGTAACCCTGTACGTGTTGGCGGGCGGACAAACCTCCGTCATTATGACCGACCTTGCACAGGGATTCCTGTTGCTTATTGCCGGGCTTGGCCTGTTCCTTGCCGGCGTACTGCATGTGGGCGGATTTGTTGATTTCTGGGCGTTGCTGCCGGAAGGACATCGCCACGGGTTCTCTGAATTCAACAGCCCCGACAACTTCAGCTTCATCGGCATTTATATGCAGGACGGTCTGGCCAATACCGGCGCTTTCTTGCTTATGAACCAAGGGATTATGATGCGGTTTCTCGCGCTGCGCGGCATGAAAGACGCGCGCAAGATGGTGACGGTATGGCTGTTGGTGCTGTCGCCGCTCGCGGCCATCGCCGTCAGTGGCGGCGGCTGGGTCGCGTGGGTACTCAATTCGGATGGCTCGATAGAAACAACGGCGCAAAACGCCTTCGTCAGCGCGGCGCGATTCCTATGCAGTCCGGGCGTGTTTGGCTTTGTGCTGGCAGCATTGATGGCGGCTTTGATGAGTACCGCGGACACGCTGATCAACGCCGTGAGCGCCGTATTTGTGAACGACATTTATCGTCCCTACGTTGCCCGCGAGCGCACCGACAAGCATTATCTGCTGGTGGCGCGACTTGCGAGTCTGTCCGCCGCGGGCATCGGCCTTGCGCTGGTGCCGGCCATGTCCCATGGCACGATCTATACGGCGCACGCCATGTTTACCGCAGCGGTGGCGCCGCCCATCCTCATGGCGATCTTGTTGGGACTCATGTGGCGACGCTATACACCTGCTGCGGCGCTGGCCACTATGCTAGGCGGTGGCGCGTTGGTCGCCCTTTCCTTCTTCCCTCCCTTCGACCGCTGGTTCCTGCAACCCTTTTCTTTCGGCATGGGCCCGGGCAGTTATTCTTTTACCCGCGCCTTCTTCGGGCTTATTGCCAGCACGGCGGTGGGCGTACCCGTGGCGTTGCTCACCACGCCACAGCCGTATGCAAAGATTCTCGGTCTCGTAAATGGTTCGCAGTTGGACGCGATGCGTGTCTTCAAGGGTGCTCCCATCAATCGCAAGCGCGGCAAGATCGCCTATGCCACGGTGGCAGCGGATGACGCGCTGGGCGATACCGACAAAATACTGGCGCCACAGGCACTCATGGAACAGATGGCGGCTGAAACGGGTGACATCATCTATATTTGCGACAAACGCTGGTGGTTTGGCGGCTTGCGCAGTGCCCATGTGAAGATTGGCGGTCTCAGCCCCGACGACAAAGTGTACGTCAGCCCGGCCATCATGACCCGGGCACACTTTGCCGAGGCCGACGCCGTCTATCTGGATAAGGTGTGTTAGCCTGACCCGTGAATAGATAACACACCGTTTTTCTTATGAATCAACTTGGTGTCCCATGTACGCTGACATAAGCGCCCTTTTGAATTTCGTTACCCATGTGCACATAAAATAAGGACAGGCCGTGCAGCACCCATTCTCCGTTTCTGATAAACCCGATTGTGATGCTTTCATCCGCTGTATTCGCCGAGAGCAGACGCCTCAACGGGTACATCACGTTGAATTGTTTTTGGATCCTGAAGTCCAGACCGCCATTTGTTCCCGTTACGGTGTGGATGACGCCCTCGACAAAGAAGATGCGGCCTATCCATTAAAACGGCAGATCGCGCTGCAATCCTTTCTCGGGTATGACTATATCCGCTGCGGGGCCGAGAACGTAGCGCTCACGTTCAACCAGCATCGTGCCGATGACACCGCATCTGAAATGATGCGGGACGGCGGTCGTGTCTATATGGACGAAAACCGCGGCCCCATCACCAACTGGGAAGAGTTTGAACAGTATCCGTGGCCCAAACGGGAAAACATTACCACCCAGGCATTGGAATGGTACGAGACGAATCTCCCTGACAATATGTGCATTGTTGCAGGCGGCGGCTTTGGACATTTCGCGGAGCATCTTTCGTGGCTGATGGGCTATGCCACCTTCTGCACCGCGCTTTTTGAAAACAGAGCCCTCGTGCAGGCCATCTATGAAAAGGTCTATGAGCAGGACACCTATGTGGCTCAGCTGATGACACAATTTGATTGTGTTAAAGCATTGTGGGGAAGTGACGACATGGGCTTCAAGAACGGGCCTCTGGTTGGTCCGGACGATATGCACGAATTTGTGTTGTCCGGCCACAAAGCCCTTGCACAAATTGCGCACGACGCGGGCCGCCCCTATCTGCTGCATTCATGCGGGAAACTTGACCTCATCATGGATGAACTCATCCAGGATGTAAAGATTGACGCCAAACACTCATTTGAGGACGTTATCGAACCGGTGACCGAGGCGAATAGCCGCTACGGCGGCGAAATTGCTCTGCTTGGCGGTATTGATGT
>SKQZ01000475.1 GCA_007118765.1 Candidatus Hydrogenedentota bacterium | reverse complement strand
TGTTGGCCGGCGGCATTGCGCACGACTTCAATAATTTGCTTGTCGGTATTTTGGGCAATGCCAGTCTGGCGACCCGACGCTTGGAAAAAGATTCGCCCGTGCACACCTATTTGAAGCGCGTGGAACAAGCGGCGCAACGTGCGGCGGAGCTGACCAACCAGATGCTCGCCTATTCCGGACGCGGCACGTTTGTGGTGCGCCCGCTGCATCTGGACAAGGTGGCCCGCGAAACGGTGGAATTGGCGAAGGTGGGCATTTCCAAAAAAATCTCGTTCGAGTACGACTTTGAGGAAGCGCTGCCGCCCATCATGGGTGACGTGGCCCAAATGCATCAGGTAATGATGAACGTGATCACCAACGCCGCCGAAGCCATTGGCGACGAAGTGGGCGTTATTACGGTGGGTGCGCAACGGAAGATTCTCGATCAAGACGCGTTGACGCGGGTATATTTCCATGCGAATCCTGAACCCGGTGATTATGTTTGTTTGAGTGTGCGCGACACGGGTTGCGGCATGGACGCTGAACAGAAGACCAAGATTTTTGACCCCTTCTTCAGCACGAAATTCGCAGGCCGGGGGCTTGGACTTGCCGCGTTGCTGGGCATTGTCCGCGGCCACAAAGGCGCCGTAGACGTTTACAGCGAGATCAACCAAGGCACCATATTCAAACTCTATTTTCCGGTTATGAAAAAGGACGCACTAAAAAAACATGCCCCGGAAGACGACACAAAGGAAAAGGACAAGTCCCTCAGGAAATGGAAGACCAGCGGCACGGCCCTTGTTGCTGACGACGAAGAGGCGGTGCGCGTGTTTACCAGCGAGGTATTGCAACGCCACGGGCTGACCGTCATTACTGCGGATGACGGCAAAGAAGCCATTGAACTGTATGAACAGCACAAGTCGGAAGTGCGCGTTGCGTTGATCGATCTGATGATGCCTTTTGTAAATGGCCAGGAGGTGCTTGAGCACATCCGGCAGGATAACCCGGAACTGCCCATTATCATCTCCAGCGGCTACAGCGAGACCGAAATCCTGGAACGTTTTCGCGAGAATCCGCCCAATAGTTTCATTCAGAAGCCCTACCGCGCGTTGGCGCTGTCCAGCATATTGCGAACAACGCTCGAAGATGCCACCCCGGTCAAGGCCTGAGCAACCGGTTGGTGCGGCGTTTGAACAACACACGGCCACTGCCGTTATAATCAGCCCGTAATGCTATCCCGTTGCCGAGTGTGCATCAACATTCCCAAATTGGACATTGCAGGCCTGCACAATGCGCATAAGAACCGTTTACATAGCCATGTTGGGGGCGCTGACATTGCTCTTGGCAGCAGCCGGAGAAGAGAGTGCGCCGAGGATTCCGCCCGCATTTCCAGAAGGGCGCGAGTGGTCGCAAGAAGCAGCGCCGGGCCGTGCCGCGCCGCTGCCATTGGCCCTGCCGCCCGGTGTGTCCCAGCCGGATGCGTCCGCCGTTGAGATGCGCGCCACGCCCCCCGCCGATGCGAACTGGATAGTAAAACGCATGGCCGAATCTGATGACGCCGCCGTACGCAAACGGGCATCCGAGATGTGGCCGGTTGCCGAGACTGTGATGGAGGACATGGACGTCTTTATTCATGCCTTGGCCGACCCGAGCGAAGAAGTGCGCGCGGGGGCGCTGGAACGTTTGAAGAAGATGGATTCGGCGGAGGTATTCGGGTATGTGATGCGCATCATGGTTGGCGGCGCGCTGGAACAGGTTCGCGCCGTGGACAAGGCGTTGCCCGCAATGGACGGCATCCTGACCTCTTTCATGATGGAAACGTTGCGCACCGACTTGGAGACGCTCCTGCATCGGCGTATTGCCGCCTACTGCCTGGGACGCATGAGCGCCGTGAGCGCCGTGGATGTTTTGGGCGAGTATTCGTGGAGTGATGATGACACACTGGCCCGCGCCTGTGTGGACGCGCTGTATGCCATTGGCGCGCCGCAAAGTATGCCCCACTGGATGGCGTTGCTGGACCATCATGATCCGTACCATCGGCATTTGGCCGTACATGCGTTGGCGGCGCTGGGCGGCCCCAACAGCTTCGAACGGCTCAAACGTCTAATCTTGAGCGGGACGGAAGACCCCACCCTGCAATCGGCGGCGCTGCGGGCCCTTGGACAGCATCCGCCGGATATGTTGTTCCCGCTGTTGGTGGAGGCGCTTGGCACAAACAGAGCCCTGCGTTCCACTGCGTTGCGGATGCTGCGAGAACATGCAGGCGTGGACTTTGGCTGGGATATGAGCGCATGGCGGGAATGGTTGCACGCCCGGCTACACGAAGCGCCGTCGCCGATAGTGCCCGGCCAATAAGGTTGCATTACGCGGCCGTGTCCTTGATAATGGTGCGCAATGCACACTTGGCGTGCCTGTGGCGCCCCCGTCATGACAGGGGCGATATATGTAGGCAAAACCGGGTGTATCAGAGCTATTGGTTACGGCGTATCAACTGGGATTGATTTATGGGATTATCAGAGGGACAACGACATTGGCTTGCATTGGCGCTTATCCCCGGGGTCGGCACGGTACGGTTTATACGCTTGCTCGCCAGATTTGGAACGCCCGCGCGGGTATTGCGGGCATCATCGCGCGAGCTCGCCGACGTGGTCGGTAAAAAGACAGCGGACCGCATTCGTCATCATGGCGCGGCAACAGACTTGGAATTGCAGGAAAGTCTGCTCGCGGAGCACGGGGTGCATGTGGTTACCATGGATGACCCGGATTATCCGTCCCAGCTGGCCGAAATCTATGATCCGCCGTTGCTGCTTTTCGTGAAAGGGACACTGCGGGAAGCGGACCGGCATGCGGTGGCGCTCGTGGGCACGCGACGCGCCTCAAGTCATGGCCAGAAGATTACGCGGCAACTGGCCACAGACCTCGCCGCAAGGGGCATTACCGTTATCAGCGGGCTGGCCGAGGGTATTGATACGGCGGCCCATCAGGGCGCGCTGGATGCCGGCGGCCGCACTATCTCCGTGTTAGCCTCCGGTGTGGACCAGCCATCGCCCGCCTCGAACCTGCCCCTGCTCGAACGGGTATTGCAGAACGGCTGCGCCCTTACGCCTTTTCCCATGGGGGTGCGCGCGTTACGCGGTAATTTTCCGCAGCGCAACCGGATCATCAGCGGTTTGTCACTGGGGGTCGTGGTCGTTGAAGCGCCGCCCGGAAGCGGCGCGTTGATTACAGCGCGCTTTGCGGCCGAACAGGGACGCGAGGTGTTTGCCGTGCCCGGACCGGCGGGTTTTGCCAACAGCCGCGGACCGCATGAGTTGATCCGGGACGGCGCGAAACTTGTAGAAACGGTGGACGATATTTTGGTGGAACTGAATGTGCCCGCCGCCATGCGACAACCGCGCCCGACGCCCGCACCCGCTTCCGCGCCCCCCACAGAAGACGGACAGGCTTCGCTGGATTTTACGCGCAAGCTCAAAAAGAAACCGCCGGCGCGCAGCGCACCCGCGGCAGCGCCGACACAGACGCCGCCGCCCGAACGCCCTGCGTTGTCTCAGGTCGAAGCGTCCATTCTCAGCGTGTTGCACGACGAGGGTTCTTTTGTTGACGAAATAGCGCTGGCATGTCGCATTTCTGTTTCTGAGGCGTTGTCGTCGCTGACCATGCTGGAACTGAAGGGCGTAGTGGAACAACTGAGCGGCAAACGGTTCCGGCCCAAATGAACAGTTCCCGTCATACAAAGCGCGCGAGGGCAACCGCATGGGACGCATGATACACAATCTGTCCGAACGCATCCGAAAGGGTGAACCGGTGCCGGCCCCGGTGCATGTTGCATTGTGGCTGGCTTCCTTCGGTCAACGCTTCGGCATGTGGCTGCGTTTACGGGGCGCCGCGAAGGCCGTACCGGCCCACGTTGTCAGTTTCGGAAACATTACGGTTGGCGGCGTTGGCAAAACACCGGCGGTTATCGCCCGTGCCGCTCGCGAATGTGATGCCGGAAAGCGCGTGGCGGTGCTTACCCGCGGCTACGGCGCCTCCCCGGCACGGACGCCTCTCATATTGGCGCCCGGCATGGCAGATGCCACCACCGCCGCCCGTTTTGGCGATGAAGCCGCGCTCATCGCCCGCCGCGTACCCACCGCATGGATTGTACGCGCTGCAGACCGCGTAGCAGGCGCACAGGCCGCCTTTGAAGCGGGGTGTACCCTGTTGATTATGGATGACGGGTTTCAGGCGGTCGCCCTTGCCCGGAACGAAAATATTCTGCTTGTGGATGCGGCGAACCCCTTTGGCAACGGCTACCTTGTTCCGCGGGGTATTCTGCGGGAGCCGTTGCAGGCC
>SKQZ01000351.1 GCA_007118765.1 Candidatus Hydrogenedentota bacterium | reverse complement strand
TCAGCGACGGCGAACGTTATGACGCATGGCGCCGAGCGCGCGAGGGCAAGGTACGCATTGTGGTGGGGGCACGCTCGGCCGTATTCGCGCCGCTGCCGAATCTGGGCATCATTGTGGTTGATGAAGAACATGACCATTCTTACAAACAAAATGAAACGCCCCGATACCATGCCCGCGACGTGGCCATTGTCCGTGCGCGCATGAACAATGCGGTGTGTGTGTTGGGATCGGCCACACCCTCGGTGGAGTCCTACTACAATTCGGAGTCCAAAAAATCCATGCGCATGGAGTTGTTGCAGCGCGCCACTTCGGGCGTATTGCCGAAAGTGACGCTGATAGACATGCGCCGCGAACATGTGGAGAATCCGGGCCAGCTGGTATTGTCGCCCATGCTTGAGGAGGCGGTTCGCCAGCGTGTTGCAGCCAAAGAACAGGTTATTCTGTTGCTGAACCGACGGGGATTCGCGCCCGTGGTATTGTGTCCCATGTGCGGGTGGGTGGCGCAATGCGAAGACTGTCAGGTCAGCCTGACATATCACAGCGCAGGCAGTGCGTTACGATGCCATTATTGCAGCGCCACAAGAGCGAAGCCGGAGAGTTGTGACCTGTGTGGTTTTACCCCTCTGGTCTATCTCGGATTGGGAACGCAAAAGGCGGAGGATTATCTGTTGCGCACCTTCTCCGATGCGCGCATCGAACGCATGGATGCCGACACCACCTCGGGCAAGGGCGGCCACGCGAAGATATTGGGGCGCTTCGCCGAAGGGCAGATAGACATTCTCATTGGCACCCAGATGCTTGCCAAAGGACACGACTATCCGGGGGTGACGCTGGTCGGCGTAATCAATGCCGATGCCGGGCTGACACTGCCCGACTTTCGCGCTGCCGAGCAGGCCTTTCAATTGCTCACCCAAGTGTCGGGACGGGCGGGACGCGGCGACCGGCCGGGCGAGGTATTTGTGCAAACCTACCGCCCCAAACACTATGCCATTCAGGCGGCCGCCGCCCATGACTATGAAGGCTTCTACAAACACGAGATTGTCAGCCGAGAAGAAGCGGGCTATCCGCCTTTCCGACGGATGGTCAATTTTATGGTTGAGTCCGAAGATCCCCTGCTGGCTGAACGTGAAAGCATGCGGCTGCGACGCATCGCCTGCGAAGAAATCGAAACGCTTGGCTATCGTGGTCTGGCGCTCTTGGGGCCTGCTCCGGCCAGCATACGTCGCGTGAAGAAAAAGTATCGCTGGAACTTCGCCATCATGTCACGCAGCGCGCACCGCGTCAACACCACCGCACGGGCCGTGCGCGATGCATTTGTCGCCGCTTGTCCCGGCAACAAAGTGAAATTGAAAATCGACCTGGACCCTTACGGCATGTTTTAACCCGGATATTCGGCCATGCGATAGCGTTGGAGCAGGTTGTGGAACTCCCGGTCGTGGAGGGGATTGTTCGTGTGGTGGAACAGGTGGGCGGCGCACGCACAATCACTGCACCCGAATCCGGTGATGCCGTTGCTGTTGGCGGCCATATCGCGGGCGATGTCGCACTCCATGCGGGTCGTGCTGCGTATGGGCAGGCAGTCCACATATTCGGCAACATCGCGCAGATAGTCTATGTGCCAATGCTTTCGTTTGCGTTTGCGACGGTGCCGCGCCATCCGCGCGTTCAAGCCTTTCATGGCGCTGCCCACATATACATACCAGCCGGGCAAATACCGGCGTGTTCCCAAACTCCCTGTCTTCACCACATGCGGGGTGTCAAGCCGCAAAACGAGCAGATAAGCGCCACAGTCGCAGTTTTCCTTTGCAACGTGTTCCCAAGGCGTCGGCAAGGGCGGCCCCGACACGCGAAAGCGCAAACGGCTGTCCCAAGTGATTGGCAGCGGTACAATGGGAACATGGTGGCGTACCGACAGCATGGCATGGGCGAAATCGGGATCGGTATGATAATCCGGCATGAAACAGCGGGCGGTGTCGGTCTGCACGATGAACAAAACGCGACAAGCGGTATTCTGTTCTTGGGCGATGTCCGCCAGTTCCAACAGATGACGCCGTCCCCGTGCAGTGACGGCATCGGGGAACATGGCCGTGCCGTTGCCGAAAAGCGTGCAGGATTTTACTTCCACATAGCAGCGCCGGTTGTCATCCTGAAGAAGGAAATCAAAACGGCTGCGTCCCACCTGCACTTCCTGTCGGACCACCTGCATCGTTTCAAGTCCCGGCACCGCACGCGCATCAAGCAACCGGCGCGCCATGACATTGCACCAGTGGGTATGCAGCAATACGGGCCGCTTGTCACATTCCACCGCCAACACGGTGTAATCCGTGGCGCGGGGCGGCGCATCAGGTGCGTTGGGCAGCAGATATAAGGTCACATCGGGCAGGAGCAATTCCAAGAGCCTGCCGGGATTGGGCAGAAAGGCTTTTACACGACCCAACCCCTCCGCCTCGCAACTGACCAGAAACCGGTTCGGGCGGGTCAGGAATCGGGCGCGAATGAGCGGGCGTTCGCCCAATGGCAAAGAGAACGTATCGGCGCGAGAAGGGGACATAAGGAGTTACTGCATGGCATATACGGCGGGCAGGACAGACAATGCACTGCCCTGCCCGACCGGTTACGAAAACAATTACATTATAAGCGTTTCGTTTTCATGATCGAAACGCACCACCTTGCCTTCACGCAGCGAGAGATAAGACATGATGAGCGCGGTCTGCACATGATAGGCGAGCTCCGCGGGGCTGCTGGTGTTGGGATCGTTGTTGCGGCTGCACTCGAAGAATTCCTGCAGAAAATGGAGCACGTTTTCGCCCTTTTCAATCGGTATCTTGTGCGCTTCCTTGTCGGTGTCGTGGGCGGGCGTGAATACAATATCATCGTCGCGGACGGTAAGCGAACCTTCCCAGCCGCGAATAATGGGGATGCGGTAGCCGGTGCCCCGTTCACCGGTGCCGTTGTCGTCGTTGCCCTGCGTGCCGAGCACGGCGATGGTGAATTGCCCCGGGAAGTCCACGAGCATATTGAAACTGTCGGGCACCTCCCGTTCGGTATAACGGAACATCCCGCCCGTGGCCACGGCCACATCGGGCAGCTTTGCGTCAA
Organism: Candidatus Hydrogenedentota bacterium; assembly: GCA_007118765.1. GTDB lineage: Bacteria > Hydrogenedentota > Hydrogenedentia > Hydrogenedentales > CAITNO01 > SLFT01. The sequence goes on along the minus strand of SKQZ01000351.1, from coordinate 1,221 downwards.
GGATATGCATCACCGGCGTAAGAGAGTGGGGGAACAGATCAGTACAGGGGCCGCCTGCATAGTCTTCGTACATGCGCCAGCGGAAAAAGCGGCTCACATCAAATTCGCGTTGAGGGGAATCGCCGAGAAACGCCTCCCAATCAAGGTCCGGGCCGGGCTGCGCGTTGGGGTCGTCAATGGGCATGCCCGCTTCGCCGAAGTCGCCCACGCGGAAATAGCCGCATTCCGCATGAATGGGCTGGCCGATGAGCCCCTCGCGCACCAACTGTCCCATCTGTATCCATGCGGCATCGGACATACCCTGGGTGCCGCACTGGAACACGCGACCGCTGGCGGCAACTTCCTGTGCCACCTTCTTGGTGAGTTCAAATTGACGCCAATGAGTCACCGGCTTTTCGCAATACACGTCTTTGCCCGCCCGTACGGCATCAATCGTCTGATAGCCGTGTTGGTGATCCGGCGTTGCAATGATCACCACGTCCACGGCAGGGTCGGCCAGAAGTTCGCGATAGTCCATATATTGTTTTGTGGCGTTGTATTGTTCCGCCAACCGTTCCAGTCGGGGGCGGTATACATCGCAGATGGCGCGAATCTCCACGCTGTTGTCATTGTCCTGGATGTGCTTGACCGCACGCAGCAGTTGATTGCCGCGGCCGCCCGCGCCGATAAGACCCACGCCGAGACGGTCGTTGGCCGCCACGGCGCGTCGTGATGCCGCCATCACTCCCGCCGCCACGCCTGTCATTGCCGATTGGCCCAGAAAACTGCGGCGGGTTATGTCGTTGTTGCGCCTGTCCATTGTCACTCTCCTCGTCCATGTTGTGTGTTGTTGCGGGTTCTATGATTTTATGAGGCGGGCGCCTCATGGGATTGCAAACGTGCCAGCCACAGGTTATATAACGCATTGATTGTTGCCTTGTCCACGACCGCGTCCCATGCCGCGACACCATACCGCATGGTTACGGGTTGATCCGCCTGCAGGGTCATGGGCTCGCGCATCAAATCTTGCGTGCCGGACAGGTACGCAAAGGGTTGCCGCATGGTAAACCACAGGGTGGGGCGTGGGTTTTCGGGACAATGAAACATGGCAACGGTTACGGGTGTTTCGTCATGCACCACCGTGTAGGCGCACCAGGACGCCTGCGCCAGATAGTGGTTTGCGCCGTCTTCAAACGCGTCAGTCTTGTCATCCGCCATGACAACGGCGCCGATGCCGTCCAT
>SKQZ01000429.1 GCA_007118765.1 Candidatus Hydrogenedentota bacterium | reverse complement strand
CCCGTCCCCGAAGGGGCAGCCCGTAGGGCTGAGGGCGGAGCGGAGCGAAGGCATCGTTCATTGTTAAACTTTCTTCACTAACCGAAGTATACGTCGGCAGGCGTCTTATTGGCAGGCTTAACCGGATCTGGCACGGGGCAACTCAAGCAGGCGCCCCTGCACCGTCTCCAAAATGGAGTCTCGCAGAAATGTACTTGCCTTGAGTATTTCTATGCCGATTATTGCGCCCTGATCGTCAATCTCAGCAGTGATATTGGGACTCACTTCAACACTGCCCGCTTCATGCGCATCCGATATGACAAGGTGCAATACATCTTCTCCTTCAAAATAGGATAAACGTGGGTTATTCATGGGTAAACCTTCCCGATTTGAGACGCGCGCTTATTTGAGCACGCGTCTTGGCGTGTACTATTATCGGTGTCAGTGCATCGTTCTCGGCTTCGTATGCAATCATAATCTGAATTTTTCATGCGGGCCAATCGCTATATGGCTGCCTGTTACATGGTCCAAATATCTCTCGGTTGAGTCTCGCACAATATGCTCCACAACCGCAAGTTCAAATCCGCGCAACGCAGCGCGGTACCGCAGATATTCTGTCCAAACAATACGCATCATCTTTTCCTTTTCAAGAACAAGTGCGTTATAGAATACAACTTCGTAACTAGCCGGAAAGAATAATGCGCGGCGCTCGTCTTCGGCGGACCTACCAACGCGCGCCGCGCGCTTTATCTTTGGACAGCGTCGCCGCTGTCGCAGGAACAGGTCTGGACTCCCCTGTGCGCGCTCGCATGATTCCCATCATGCAATTCCGGCGGGCAGGAGTACGCACAACACGAAACCCGTTGTTGTTGTTCCGGTTGTCCGGGGTGTTGTTGTTGCGGTTCGCCGAGCGACAGTTCTCTGGATTATTGTTCCACGAGCCGCCACGAAGCACCCGGAGTGCCTGTCCCTTCTTTAACATCTGGAAAATACCAGCGAGTTAAATACAGTGTTACGCAAACGAAATGTGTCGCCATAAGCGGCATGGGCATTCCAGCTTTGCAGTGAGTTTTTCACGTCAAGCCAGTCAATGCGCCCATAACGGTAATTGCATTGAAGTTGCCTCATTCGATGCCGTGCCCTGCGCAGGTTACTCTGACATATTCGTATTCTGTCAGGAAAGATACGGAACCCGAGGAAACTCACGCCATGACGGGCCTCGGTGATTTGTGTTTTGACTGAATGAAGGCGAAGCCGAATCTCACTGAGCCCGTGGGCCAGCCAGTCACGCGCCTCTTGCAACTCTTCCCTGTCGTTTGAAAACAGCGCAAAGTCATCCACATAACGCAGGTAACGCCGTCCACCATAACGCGCCGCGATCTCATGATCGGTTTTGTTAAGGTAGACGTTTGCATACAACTGGCTTGTCAGGTTTCCTATGGGCAGACCATGACGGCGCACACATGGGGTCAATAGATCGTCCCCGCTGAAATACTGATGCACCGGCTCCTGTTCGTTGCTGTTGTCCAAAATCAGATCGACCAGCCACAATGTGTCACGGCACTTGATCTTGCGGCGAATTATTTCCTTCAGTATCAAATGGTCCATGCTTGGAAAGTACTTTTCAATATCGGCCCGCAAGCAATAGCGATACCGTTTCGCAAGCGATACAAAGTGGTCCAGCGCCTTGTGTGTTCCCTTACCCTTTCGGTTTGCGTAGCAACTGTCAATGAAGGATGCGTTGAACAGCGGTTCTATGACACCGCATAAAGCATGATGCACGACGCGGTCGCGATAGGGCGCCGCGGAAATTAACCGGCGTTTGGGTTCGAAAATCTCAAAGGTCTTATACGCCCCGGGCGTATAAGACCGTGACAGCAGTTCACGTTGCAGAGTCAATAGATTCGTTTCAAGGTTGAAATTAAATGCCAGAACGTCATTTCGAAAACGCTTGCAGCGCTGCGCCGTGCGTGATGCCAGCAAAAGGTTCTCAAAGGCGACAATTTGAGGATAGAGGCCGCAGGCGCGTTTCATTCTTCATCCTTTTCTTCGCTGCTGCCGGATCCAGCCGCCAAGGTTTTCGCCCACCTCGTTGATGCGTTTGCTGACATGCTCATATCGCCGCACATCCAACAAGGCGAAATCCCTGCATAACCGCGTCTGGTATCTCAACACTTCCAACTCGGTATTCAGCGCCTCAAGCAAAAACAGTTTGTCTTGGACATACCGCGCGCGAATAAGTCCTTCCAGAAGCCCATACAGAGCGTTTTGAATCCGGTCGCCTATCATGAACTTGTGGTCGCGGGGAAATTTGTTCAAACGGGGAACGTACCAAAGGATCAGATCATACACGCGCTGTATGATGGGCAGGTCATCGGATTGCGACATAGCCTCACATTTCAAAAATTTTCGATCCGCCTTACGGCGGATGAGAAAGGGTAAAGAGAAAGAGAGCAAAGGGTTAAAACGTAAAAGCACATAGGGCTACGGAGTCCGCACAACACGAAACCCGCGGTAGTTGCTCCGGGTGCCCGGGGTGATGTAGCCGCGACTCGCCGAGCGACAGCCCCCTGGATTGCCGTTCCACGAGCCGCCACGAAGCACCCGGGAATTGACGCGGGGACTGTCCACCCACGCGCTGCCGTCCGTGGGCGCGCCCGTATAGTTGCTGTGCCAGTCATCTTCGCACCACTCCCAAACATTGCCGCTCATATCGTACAAGCCGAAAGCGTTCGGCAATTTCAAGCCCACCACATGAGCATAGCTATTGCCGATATCATGAGCATTGCCGCGATACCATGCATAGTCGCCGATTTGCGAGTAGTCCGGGTCATCGCCCCAGTAGAAGCGTGTCGTCGTACCCGCACGGCAGGCATACTCCCATTCCGCCTCTGTGGGCAAACGGAATGTCGCAGCACCCTGACCGGTACTGCTGATATGCGTGTTCAACGCCGTGATAAACGACTGGGCATCGTTCCACGACACATACACCGCCGGACTGTCCAAATCATTCAGCACATAACTCTGTCCAGACCATGGCGTTGTGCCCATCACCGCCTGCCACTGGCGCTTGGTCACCACATACTTACCCATATAGAAGTCCTGCGAGATAGTTACCGAATGCTGCGGGTCTTCACTACTGTGACTGTCCTGCTCGCCCGCGTAACGGCCCATCATAAACGTCCCCGCAGGAATGCGTATCAGCGCCAGCGGCACCCCGCCGGGGAGGGTTACGGTTAATTCCTCGCCGGGAACGACATAATCATTGACCGCTTGATTCAAGTCCTGGGCGATATACTGAAAAAGCGTGTTGCTTGTCCCATTCTTGCCGATGACCATGTCGTCATGGTTGTAGTTAGCAAATTCCGCGTACCGCACACGGTCCGCCGGGACAGGAAGGCGACTGGTCAGGTCCTTCAGTTGCAGCGGTATGATAATCCTGGTGATTCCCAATCCGCGCCACCAGGGCCTAGTTGCGTATAGCGGTTCGTCAGCACTCCCGCGCAAGGCTAATGCACTTTGCAGCGCGACCAGTCCATCATTGGCAGCATATAGGGGTATACTGCTTCCCCGACTCTCCTTTACGGCCATAAAAGCACCGGCATACCTCAAGCCTAAGGCGTTAAATCCCGAAAAATCGGCGGTATTCATAATGGGGGAAGTATAGTATCCGCCATACAAAATGGCCTTATCATAAAATTTCTGGGCTGCAGCGTCGTGATTCATGTCCCAGAGGGTATGTCCCCTTCCGTGTTCTTCATATAAAGCCGGTAAATGCAGATCATTATCGTCTTCGTCTTGGAAGGGCCACCCTGCGTCGTTAGCGCTGACCGTATGTTGCAGTTGCCACACACCGGCAAGAACTGTATTTAACCAAAATGTTTGGTATGGGATGCCGAACCCAAAGGTCTCGGCAGGGCTTCTTCGGTCGAAATTGTCCCAAGCCAAATCCGCAGGACCTGGGTTACGCCAGTCGAATTTACATGTTATCCCCGCCATCAGGTCTGATATTCCACCTAAGCCAAAATTAAAGCGGATATTGTGATAATTCCACTTGGGCACGGCGAGACTGGAACCGTGATGGGGCGTGGCGAGGGTAAGCGCGGCGATAACCTGTTCCGCCGCGCCGGGGAAATTCTGCATCCACGCGCGCGCCACCAGCCCGCCGCGGCTATGCGCTACAATCAGGAATGGTTGTTCCGGTCCGGGAAACTTGTTGGTTGACCGGGCGCGCGCCGCCGCCAACTGCTCGTTAAATTCCCAGGCGCTGCTACGGCCGTTCAAACGATAATCAGCGGCGTTTGGTTGTCCTTCGTTAAAACCGATGGGGTAATCAGTGTGATGTTTAAACCACCACAACTG
>SKQZ01000391.1 GCA_007118765.1 Candidatus Hydrogenedentota bacterium | reverse complement strand
TCGCGAAGGTTCACGACGAAACCCTGTAAAACATCCGGGTTAACCCGCATATTTCACAAGATTTCTGTTGCGCCTGCGAATCTTACACCATATCAGGCACTTTGCTTGCCCGCCGACTTCGACGTGTACTAACATGCTGTCAGCCGGCGGCCTGCGCAAAACACCTGCTCTGGCGCAATCTTCACAGGCTCACGACGAAACCTGATGAAATATCCGGGTTAACCGGACACAACTATATCGCAACGGGGCGGTCAACGTACCAGGCCCGGTAGAAACAAGGATATTTGTGGAAAGGCCACAAGGATAATTGCAGCCACAATCAGTGTCAGCAGGAAGGGCAGCGCGCCCTTAAACACAGTCGTTAACGGGATGTCCCGTTCCATGCCGCTGACCACATAGACATTGACGCCCACGGGCGGTGAAATAACGCCCATCTGGGTTACCACCACGATGATGACGCCGAACCAAATGGGGTCGTATCCGAGGTCGAGTATTACAGGATGGAAAATGGGGATGGTCAACAAAATGAGTGCCAGGGCATCCACGAAACATCCGGCAAACAAATAGAACAGGATAATGAACGCGACAATTATACTGCCGGGCAACGGCAGTCCGCCAAGCCATCCTGCAAACTCAAAGGGGATGCGCGACACCGCCAGGAAACGTCCGAATATAACCGCGCCCGCCACAATAATCATGACCATGCAGGATGTGCGCACGGTTTCAATGGAAGCGCGTGAAAGGGTTTTCCATGTTAACTGCCGACGGCATATCGCGATAAGAAGGCTGCCTGTCGCACCGATTGCCGCCGCTTCGGTAGGGGTGAAATAACCGCCAAACATGCCGCCGATGACGATGACAAACAGCACGACGGTTTCAAACACACCTCCCAGAGCGACAAACTTTTCGCGCCAGCTGGTTTTCGGGCCTGCCGGCGCCAAGTGGGGTTTGCGTATACAGTTAATGTAGATGGTGCCGCAGAACATGGCGGCAATAAGCAGTCCGGGAAGAATGCCCGCTATGAACAATTTGCCGATGGACAACTCCGTCATAATGGCATACACAATAAACACGACGCTGGGCGGTATCAGCATGCCGAGGCTGCCGCCTGCGGCCACAGCGCCGCTACCGAGCTCCATGCTGTACTTGTAGCGTCGCATTTCCGGCAACGCCACGGCTGACATGGTCGCCGCGGTGGCAGGCCCGCTGCCGCATATTGCGCCAAAAGCGGCGCATGCACCGATTGTTGCCATGGCCAGTCCGCCCGGCAGCGCACCCAACCAACAATAGGCCGCACTGAACAAACGCCGGCTCATTCCCACATGAAACGCGAGTTGTCCCATGAAGACGAACAGAGGGATTACCGTCAGGCTGTAAGACATGAAGGTTTCGTACATCTCGATGCGCGCCATGCTTAACGCGGCTTCGGGCGTGACCAGCATGGCAAATCCCACGAGCCCCACAAGCGCCATGGAAAAAGCGACGGGCATGCTGGCCGCAAGGAGCACCAGCAGCAAGAGAATGCCGACTATGCCTGTTTGTATTGGGGTCATGGCCGTATCATCTCCCGGCCCGGATGCAACAGGTTGTGCAAGGTCACGAACATGGTAACCGTGCAGGATGCGGCGATGATGTATGCCACCCAATACAACGGGATTTCGAGGGTGAGCGAAACGGATCCCGACTGCCGCAGTGAATGCCCGAATAGGACGCTTTGCCATCCCAGCAGTCCGAACAACCCGATTGTAATCAGGCGACAGAAAGTGTCCACAATGAGGCGTCCGGTGTTATTGAGCTTGTGAAAGAAGTATTCGATGGCAACATGCCCCTTTACAGCGGTGGTATAGGGTAGTGCACACGCAATTGTAACGGCGCCGGCGATACGCACAATGTCATAGGCGCCGTGAATAGACCGTCCCGTCATTCGCAGAACAACATCGCAGGAAGTAACGGCAATCATGACGAAAACAGCGAGTCCCGCGCCTACGGCCAACAGCATGACCACCCAATGCAATGCCGTCCAAAACCAGTGCATTACGTTACGCAGGCGGGTTGTCATTGTAATGGCGTGTGTTCCCATGAATCACGCAGCGTCGCTTTCTTCCGCGGGCGCATTTCCGAGCTCTTCCTGCAGCATCTCCAGAAATGCCGCGCCCGGCAAGCCCTTGCTTTCGCAGTTGGCAACGTATTCATCAAGAATGGGTCTTACGGCTTCCTGCCAACGCAATTGCTCTTCTTCCGACAGGGCGATGACGTCGTGGCCCAGCTCTTCGATGAAGGCCATGCCTTCGGCATCAGCCTGATCCCATGCTTCCCCGTGCCTTGTCACCCATTCTTCACTGACCTCGGTGAAAATGTCCTGAATATCGGCGGGCAAACGATCCCATGCACGTTTGTTCATTGTGACGAACATGGACGTTGTGTAGCCGATGACGGAACTGTCTGTGACGCTGCTGATGACTTCACCTTGATTCCAGCCTTTGAGGGTCTCAACGGGGCACATGGTGGCATCTACAACGCCTCGTTGCAGGGCCTCATAGGTTTCCGGCTGACTCATGCCCACCGGCGTCGCGCCCAGATGAGAAATGATTTTGGCGGACAATCCCGTGCCGCGTACCTTCAGGCTGCGCAAGTCCTCGAGCGTATGCACCGGTTGCTTGCTTGCCAAAATGCCGGGGCCGTGGGCGTGGACATAGAGGATGTGCGTGTCGGCGGTCTCTTCCGGTTCGAAGGCCCGCACCATTTTAGTGGCCAGTCGGGTGGCGGTGGCGCCGTCAGGATAGCCAAGGGGCAGGTCCAGTCCTTCCAACAAAGGGAACCGGCCCCGCGTGTAGGCGAAACAGCTCATGCCGATGTCTGATATGCCGGTAACCACGCCCTCATAGCATTGGTCTGCCGGCGTTAATGTGCCGCCGGGATAAATGTTTATTTTCACGCGACCATCACTGCGTTCGTGAATTTCCTGCGCCCATGCTTCCGCCGTTTGGCATTGGATATGGGTTGCCGGGAAGAAAATACTGTAGGACAGTTCAATCACTGCCGGAGCGGCATCAACAGGCGCGTCTCCATCCGGGGCAGGCCTGCCACACGCAGTTAATGACAACGAAAGACCAAGACACAGAAAAATACCTGTACACAGTGCAACATATCGCATGATATCTTCTCCCGCAGGTTGCATATTGAGAAATGTTGTTTATTTAGAGCCCAACCGTTCGACCAGTTTGATTGCCGACAAGTATATAGTATTTAGGGTCAATAGCGCAATTCGCAGATAAGCATGCATACGAAGGAGATGGCGGCGCACGCACTACGGTTCATTTTCCCGTTTTGGGTGAATTTTCCTTGTCGTCGCCTTTCTTGGCCGGCGTTGCTGCTGTCTTGGCGGCGTCCTTTTTGGCTGTATCACCTGTAGCGGGTGCGGGCGTCATGCCGTTATTCTTTTGCCTGCGTGTGAAGAAGTCATACAAAATGGGCATGACGAACAGGGTAAGCAGTCCTGATACGAGGATGCCGCCCACCGATGCCACGCCAATGTCGTTGCGGAGCTCGGCGCCGATACCGCGTCCAAGCGCCAGTGGCAACATTCCCAAAATGGCGGCGAGTGTGATCATGGCGATTGGCCGGAATCGTTCGCCTGCGGCGTTCACCATTGCTTTATGTCGCGGCATGCCCTCGGTGACATATACATTAAACTGGTCCATGATGAGGATGGCGTTGTTAACCACGATGCCGGTCATCATCACGATCCCGAGCATAACAAAGATACTCAGGCTGTAACCGCCCAGCAGCAGCGCATAAATGACGCCGATTAGGGCAAGGGGCAGGGTCACAAGGATAAGTATGGGCTGCTTGAATGATTCGAGAATGGCGGCAAGCATCAGTATGACAAGTATTACGGCGATAATGAGCGCTTCAGCGAGCGCTTCAAAGGCTTCTTCCATAATTTCGTAAATGCCGCCAAAGTCATAGCTGTACCCCCCCGCCAAATCAACGTGTTCTTCAAAGGCTTCGCTGAGCAATTCTGCGGCAGTGCCCAAGGGCAGCGTAGGTTCCAGGTTGGCGAAGAACTTGGAGATGCGTTGTTTATTTTTGCGTGTGATTTGCACGGGCGTAAGCGTTTCTTCCACCTCGCCGATGTTTGTTAGTGAAATGGGACGCCCCGGTGCGCCGGGAAACAGGAAGTCACTCACCTGTTCGGCGCCGTCTTTTTCCGCAAACTTCACCACGATATCGTAGTTTCGCTCGTCCCGTTTGAACGTGCCCGCCGTAATGCCTTCGATATTACCGCGGAGTGCCATTCCCAGATGAACCGGCGGGAAACCCAAGTCGGCGAGTACGGCGCGGTTGGGCCGAATGCGCAGCTCGGGCTTGCCTTGGCGTGTGGTGGTGTCGGGATCGCGAAAACCGGGGATATCATTCGCCGCCGCCTCAGCCTCCAACGCCAGCCGGTCAAGTACGTCGAGGTCGGGGCCGTAGATTTCAAACTCCACGTCAGAGGCCTGACCACCAACAACATTTGCTATTGCGAGTGTGGCAATGACGCCGGGATAATTGGCCAGTTTCCGACGTGCTATCTCCATAAGTTCATCCAAAGATTCCGTCCTATCAGTGCGTTCATTAAAGCGGAGCATCATTTGTGCGAGGTTAACGCCTTCAGAGGCCTGTCCGATCATGCCCTCCACGTTGCCTACGCTGGTTAGAATATGGCGCAGATGGGGCAGGTCGCGCAGATCCTCTTCAATAACGGTTACTTGGTCATGAGTGCGTTGCAGGCTGTAGTGTGTGGGAAACTCCAACTTGACCAACACCTCGCCGCGATCGGGGTCCTGGCCCATGCTTGAACCCAACCGGCCCGCCATCATCATGCTGTGCATAAAAACGAGAACCACGCCTATCAGGAACAACGCTGCAAATGCTCGGTGCCGTTCGCTAAACTGCAACAGCCGTTGGTACAGACGCACAATGCGCTCGAAGTTACGGTTCCACAGGCGCTCCATAATTGCCAGTGGCGACCGCGACCCTTCCTTTTTCGGTTTGAGGATTAGAGAGCAAAGCAGGGGGGTCAGTGTAAAGGAGATGAACAGGGACACCACCGTAACAATCACGAGGGTCATTGCAAAGGGGCCCATAATCACGCCCACCATGCCGGGCATAATGGAGAGGGGAAATAGTACGACAACATTTGTGCCCGCGCTGGCGAGCACGGCAATGAAGGCCGCGTTTGCGCCGAGCCGCGCGGCTTCGGCGGGGGGCTTGCCCTTTTCAATCTGTTTGACAATTGATTCAAGCACCACAATGGAGTTGGTCACCAGTATGCCCACGGACATGCCGATGGCCATCAGCGTGATGGCGTTGAGCGTGAAGCCGACCATTTCCATGAAGAACAGTCCGATAACAATGGTGAGCGGCATGGTAACGGCAATCACCAGCGTAGAACGAATGTTGTAAAGAAAGAAGAAAAGGATCAACGCTGTCAGGAAAATGCCTTGGATGATATTGATCCAGGCGCTGTCCGCCATGGCACGCGTAAAAATGCCATCGTCGGTGACCCATACCAACTCCATGCCGCCTGGCAACTCATCACGGAGTTCCTCCATGGCTTCGTATACATCGTCCACCACACGCACGGCGTTGGCTTCGGCTCGCTTTACCACGCGGATGGAAACCCCGGGCCTGCCGTCGAGCATTGCCGCCTGCCGCACTTCCTCCGTGGTCATGACCACCTCGGCAACATCTTTCACATAGGTGCGTTGTCCATTTAAGCCAGCGACCTGTAATTCCCCGATAAGGTCAAGTTCCCTGAAATCGGCGTCAAAGGTGACGGTGTATTCCATGCCCTGTGCGCGGATGCGTCCGGAGGGTATGGTCCGTACGCCTTCTTGGACGGCTTGCACGATGTCCATGGAAGTGAGTCCGCGGGCGGCCAATTTGTCGCGGTCTGTCCTGATGTGTACCTGACGTTCGGCGCCGCCCGTAATTTCCACATTGGCCACGCCGGGTATGACGGTAATGCGGTCGCTCAGTTCATTGTCGGCATAATCGTACAGCTCATCCAAGGGGGCGTCGCCCACCAGAGCCAGCGACAGCACCGGCACTGCATTGACGTCGAATTTCATGATAATCGGGTCTTCAACGTCATCAGGAAAGTCGTCACGAATAAGGTCAAGCCGTTCGCGTACGTCCATGGCGGCAATGTCCACGTCCACCTCAATCTCAAATTCAAGAATGGTTTGGCATACATTCTCAAGGGCCACCGAATTCACATGTCGGAGTCCCGATATGGCAACCACTTCATCTTCGATGCGTCGCGCAATGTCCGTTTCAATTTCTTCAGGCGTAGCGCCCGGGTAAATGGTCATGATGGTGATGACGGGGATGTCCACCTCGGGCATGATTTCAAGCCCCATCTTGCGATACGAATTCAATCCGAGCAGTGACAGGGCAATTATCAAACAACTCATTGCGACTGGACGCCGCACGGCGGCATTGGAAAGAAACATGTGTTATTCCTCTCTTTGCACGTCCACGGGCGAACCGTCGTTTACCAGATTGTATCCACGGGTGATAATGCGCGTACCCACCGGCAAACTACCGTCAGTAATTTCTGTCCAGCCGTCGGTAGTAAGGCCTGTTTCCACTTCGACCATGTGCGCCGTATCCTCATCAACTGTGAACACCACGGTCTTGCCGTCGCGCACCTGAATGACATCGCGGGGAACGCCGGGCGAGGTGCGCGTCAGCAGGGTCGTGTCAATTTGCGCAATCGCGCCTGGCACAACGCCCTCGAGCGGGTCCTCTATGAGGGCTTTTACTTCAAAGGTGCGCAGCTGATCCTGTATTTCCGGACTCTTGAACGTGATGGTATGGCGGCCTGTGTCAATACCACCGACGCGCACACGAATCCGGGTTTCGCCGGTCTGAATGCGCGGGTAGTGTTCGCCCGGCAGAAACGCCGACACCTCAAGCAGGCCGGTATCAACGATACGAAACGCGGGCGTACCGGCGCCCGCAAATTCACCGGGTTTTACGGTGCGAAAACTGACCCAGCCATCTATGGGGCTTATCAACAGTGAATCGTCAAGGATCTTCTTGGCGATAATCAGCGCCGCCTCAGCCTGCTTGGTCTGTTCCTGGCGCAGGGTGACGGCCGTTTGGGCGCGTTCATACTGCGCACGTGCAACTTTGTAGCCTGCTTCCACCTGTTCCAACGCGTCGGGCGTAACGGCCTGTTGTTCGCGCAGTCGCTTAAACCGATGAAAGTCAATCTCGGCCTTTTCGTATTGGGCTTCGGCGGCAAGCAACTGTGCTTCGGCATCCCGTTGTGCGTGTTGCGCCACCACCTTATCCTGCAAGGCGATTTCATACGCCTGCGTGAGCGCCACCTTGTCGGTTTGCATCAGTGCCGTTTCGCGTGCCGTCACCCGGTCGCCTTCTTCAACGAACACATCGGTGACCTGGCCGTCCACCAGGGGGGAGACCATGGCATAGTTCTTGGCCAGCAGGTTCCCCTGTACCGTGAGCCGTTCTTCGAATTCATGTTCGCGCACTTCGGCAACAGTTACCGGCATGCGTCGCTCACGTTGCGTGTTGCCCGCCTGTGCTTCAGTGACATTGTTGCAGCCGGTCATCACGCCTGCCATTGCCAGCAACACCAGGACACTCTTCTGCACGATGGTACTGTTCATTGGTTCGAGTCCTCTTCCGCTTCTTGTTCTTTCGATTCTTCAAAATAGGTTGCGCCAAGCGCATTCCGCGCAATGGCGGTCATAACTTGTTTTTGATACCGGGCGTTGATAACGTTCGCCTGTGCCTCGTTGTGGCGTGCCACGATATTCAGCATTTCAGAAGGCCGGAGCAATCCTTCCTTCATTTTTGCCTTTTCTTCACGCATCTTTGTCTCAGCTGCGGTTGCCGCGGCATTTGCCAGCCGCACATTGTCTTTCCCATCCGACAGGCCGATATGTGCGCGAACGACCTCCAGCATGACGGACAGGCTTTCCTGTTCGCGTGCCAGAAAGGCTTGTTCTTGTGCCACCCGTGCCGCCCGATATTCATTCACATTGGCGAAGCCGGTAAACACAGACATGACACCGGCAAATCCATGGGCGGTCACATAGGGATAGGCCATGAACGAATTGGACGAATGTGACCGACTGGCGAATCCCGCCAACGCAGGCAAAAACTCCGTAATGGCAATGCGCGCTTTCTCTTCTTCAATGGCGACGAGTCGGTCGGCGATGCCCAGGCGAGGATGCTCCAGCAATGCCGTCAGCATCCAGTCTTCCAAGGCGCCTGCGGGCGGGGCGATGTCCGGCGCCGCATCCAATTCAACTGAGGCGGTGGGGGCAAGCCCCATGGCGCTGAGTAATTCCGCATAATTGAGTTGTCGGGTGCGCTTGTTCATTTCCAGCGCATTTTCCCGCGCTATCACCAGCACCCGCACCTCGGCCAAGTCGGCGTCTGTCACCAAACCTTCCGCATGATAAGCCTCAATTTCATGGGCGAGCGTAACGGCGGCATTGCGCTGTGCCTGCAACATCTCCTGTACGGCTTCCGTGGCAAGACACTGGAAATACAGGCCGGTTACTTGCAGCGCAATCATCTGTCGCGTATAGTCGGCGGCGATGTGACTCAATTCTTCGCCACGACGATGCAATGCATAAAGGAACCATGTGGCCGGCGCGAAAATGGGCATTTGCGCCTGCATCGCCGTGTCACGCACAATCCGATCCTGCATGGTGGTTTCAAGGCTGCCGAACAGTGCGGTTGCGGGTGCACGGTCGAGTTCGGTATAGGTGTACTCGAATGTGACTTCGGGTAGAAAATTGGCGAACGCAACGCGTCGGTTAAGTTTTGCGAGGCGTTGTTCGAGTTCGGCGGTTTTGATGTCGTGATTATTTTCCAGGGCGATGTCAATGCACGTGTCCAGACTCAGCAGCGTGTGTTCCTCAAGGGCGGCGGCGGTACGGGCCTCCATGTCGCTGAGGAACCGGGTTGCATCATCCCGGCGCACGGCAAGCCCATCAAACGTTGCGCAGCCCTGTATGCTTAACAGGGCGCAGAGTATGAGTAATATAATGCGTTTCTTAGGCATGGGGCACTTCTTCCTCCAGGAATGTCGGCATGGGCAATTCAAGGCCGCGTATCATTATGCGGGTAACATGCCGCAAAATATCCTTTTGATACGCATTGTCAGACAGTTTGCGTCGGCCCGGGACAATCAGCAGAAAATCTTCGGCAAAAATATAGTGAATCAGCTGGCCCATGAGCGAATCCACCCAAAGTTCTGCTTCCGCATCGTTCATGCCCGGGCGACAACATTGAATTAACGTGCGCAAGGATTCAAGATTGGGCATGGTTAGTTCTTCCATGATCTCCCAAATGGCGGGGGTCGGCTGCAACAATACGCGCATAAAGATACGACCATGCCAGCGTGGATGAATACCGGTAAAAAACTGCTGAATGTGCTCTTCCACCACGCGGTATATGGCTTCCGCGCACTTATGCGGGTCATGTTCCCATTCCTGTTTGCGCGCCATCAACTCAGCAGCGCGATAGCATTGGGTTTGTTCGAGCACATAGCGAATGACGACCAGATACAGGTTTTCTTTGCTGCCGAAGTGATAGTTTACCGCGGCGATATTGGCGTTGCATTTGGCGGCGATTGCACGGACACTGGTGCCTTCGACGCCATGTTCGGCAAACAGTTCGCCGGCCGCCATGAGCAAGGCCTCGCGTGTGGTGGGTGCTCTCGATTCCATTATCGCGCCTTTCGTTTGTGGCATAACCAACCGCTTGACTCCGGATTGTAGCATAAACACTTGATTAAGTCAAACGTTTGTCTGAATTGTTTTGACGGCGTGGTTATGGCCGTGTAATCGCAGGTAATTGCGAAATACAGGGCGTATAAAATGTGTAATGTGCGATACTTGTCGCTATGGCCTTGGGTCATGAGACAGGCCGGTCATGTAGTAATAAGTATTAATACAAGAAAAAGTAGTGGCGAAGATGGAGGGGATTTACGGGTGCGATCAGGTCGTGTGGAGTTCCAGCCGAATAAAACGGGCTTCAAACGCTGCGCCTATGGGGCTGCATGCGTAGGGTCCCACGTGAAGTGCGGGCGGTGCGTTATGCAAATAGGCAATCCGCAACTGTTTCCACGTTTCGCCGTCGTCGGCACTTTCCAACAGGAAGTCATTGCCTTCGCGTGTAGCGCGATACCAACGTTTTGTCGTTTCGGAGGCAACGTCCTGAGTGGCCCAGTCGGAATAGCCGTGATTGGTAACGACCGAGCCCAAGCGACTGAGTTGCGCGTTTTCGAATTCGGTGGAGAGTTTGATCCAATGCGCGGCATCGGCCCGTACCATTAAGCCGCACTGGTCATATTGTGAGCGGGGTTTAAAGTGTACCTCGGTTGTCACGCGAAAGTCGCCTGTAAGCGTGGTAAAGAGGCAATGGCCGTCATCTTTTTGAAACCCGTAATGGGTGCGCTGCCAAAAATCGGTTTTCGGATCGGTTACAATCGTGAGGCCGTTGCCGCATTGCCACCGTGTGGGTTCACAATGCCAGTAAAAGCCATCGGGAATGCTTGATGTATTGAACAATTCTGTTTGCATAATCACCCGCAACGTGTTGTGATGCCGACACTATGAAACGAAAGGGCCGAAGTCCCATGAGGACTCCGACCCACATTCATACAGTCAATACGCGGTATCGCAGTTTAGTAGCGACCGCGTCCGCCGCCGCCGCCGCCGTAACCGCCGCCGCGGCGACCACCGCCCCGGGGACGGTCTTCACGTGGACGTGCTTCGTTGACGGTGATGGTGCGTCCATCCATTTCCGTACCGTTCAGCTTGTCAATGGCTTCCTGGGCCTGAGCGTCGTCGCTCATCTCGACAAAACCGAATCCCTTGGAGCGTCCCGAATCGCGATCACTGATCACGTTCGCTGATGTTACCTCGCCGAACTCTTCAAATGTCGCACGCAGATCGTCACTGGAGGTGCTGTAAGGGAGGTTGCCGACATACACATTCATAACTGTTCATCCTTTTTGCCATGACTTGAAACCAGATCGAGAGTACGTCCATGGCAACAGACCACTTCGATGCGCGCCTCACGTGAGACGACCAATACACAAAAAAAACATGGTGGAGGCGGCGGGAATCGAACCCGCGTCCGATAGCGCTTCCACATGAGTATCTACGTGCGTAGTCTTTCCTTTGGTGATTCGCCCTTCCGGAACGCGTCAAGACTCGCTTTCCGGCGTCGCTAGACGACTAAATACTCTCTCCGGTACGTCGCCAACTCCCGGTTCGAGACCTGCTGTTTTCGCCCTTATCCGCTAGCAGGTGCTCACGGTAAGGACGCGCTGCGGCTATTTACGCAGCGAGAGCGAAATTGTCGTTCGCAGTTAACTTGGTCCCGGTTTTTTACGAGGCCACCGGGAACCTCGACACGCTGCTCATGCTTCATCCACCACCGTCGAAACCATGTCGCCCCCGCAACACGTACGACAATGTCTCGTCCTGCAAAGGCTCTACATACCATAGACTATAGCACTTGGCGGTATGGTTTTGCAAACTATTGTTCCGTTAACCTTTCGCACCCGTTATTAAAACACCCGCGGTCAGCGTTTTTATTCCGCTGCTGTGTCTGTGGGCGAGTTGATTTCAAGGGGCGGAACACCGTATTCATTTGCAATTTCGAGACATAAATCAAGGTGGTCTGTCAGGATGTAGTCCACCCCTTTTTCGATAAGGAGCCGGATGTTCTCCTCTTCGCTGGCGCCGAATACGTTTACCGTGATGTCGTGTTTATGCAATAGTTCTACGGATTCTTCAAGGTTTTCGACGCCAAAACGAAACACCAATTGGATAAATTCTGCGCCAAAATCAATGGTGTCCTGAATGTACAGCTCCCGGTCAAAGCCGCGCCGGCTCATGTTGCATATCATGATGTCAGGCGCCACTTCACGCGCTTTTTCGGCTTGTTCCAGCGTACAGGCAAGGAAACAGTGGTCAAGCCGGTCCAATTCAACTATCGTCGTCGCCACTTGCGCACCCAGTTCGTCGTCACCTTTCAAATGGACATTACAGAGGATGGCGCGTGGGATAACAGCCAGTGTTTCCGCCAAGGTGGGTACCTGAACGCCCGCAAATTCAGGTGCAAACCATGAACCCGCGTCCAAAGCGCGAATTTCCTCGAACGTCATCTGCGCAACATGCCCCGAACCGTCGGTGGTGCGGTCTACCCGTGCATCATGGATAACCACGAGGTGTCCGTCTTTGGTGCGCCGCACATCGAATTCAATTTGATGCGCCCCTTTTTCCACCGCCAGTTCAAATGCCGGAATGGTGTTTTCCGGCGCGACTTTATTATCGCCGCGATGGGCGCAACAGTGGGTGGCGGCCGTTGCCGCTCCCGATACCGCGAGGGCCACGGCGCTCATCAAGAAGATGTATGTTCGCATCTAATATCTCCTTTCACGATGTATTGTACCATCGTTTGTTCACCGGCGTCGTGCGATGAACCTTGTTTTCACGCATACTGCAATCATAACCGGAAGCGGGCGAAATATCAACTTTATCAGTGTGCCACCCTGACCAGGCGAAGCGTGCTATACTATTGCCACGCGCGATGTCTTTGCATGGTGTCAGGAAGATGAGCGTCGTATCCCGCTGTAATGGCAGTCAATAACGTTTCCCTTTGCCGATGTATTGGGCTTTTCCATGAGTACTGTTGTTCCCTTGCATGAAGAACCTCGCTGGACGGGTGTGCGTGAAGTAATGGGCATGTCCGGGCCCATTATCCTGGGCATGCTTTCCTATACCATCATGGAGTTTTTCGACAAAGTGATGGTATCTTACGTGGGCACGGATGCCTTGGCCGCCGTGGGCAGTGCGGGCATCGGTTCGTATACGTTATGCACCTTGTACATGGGGGTTATCAGTGTAGTCAGCACCTTTGTGGCACAGTGCTATGGTCGTGGCGACACCCATTTGTGTGCGCGCTATTGCTGGCAAGGGATTTACCTGTCGGTTGTCGGGGTGGTGTTTGCCGCGGCATTGTGGCCCTTGGCCGCCCCTCTTTTTAACGCCATGAATCATCCGCCCCAAGTGACGCTGTACGAGATACAGTACTTTCGCATTCGGTTGTTCAGTTATTTTTTCATTGGATGCAACACGGCCATGGTGGGGTTCTTTCAGGCGGTTGATCGGCCGCGTATCCCCATGTATATTGCGATTGCGGGCAATGTTGTAAACCTGGCCTTAAATTATGTGCTGATATTCGGGCGATTCGGTCTTCCGCGGCTTGAAGTTAGCGGCGCTGCCATTGCCACGGTGATTGCGATTGCGTTTCAGACCCTCCTGTTGGCGATGGTTTTTCTGGGGCCGCGGTTCAACGAATGGTATCAGACCAGAAGCACCTGTCGTTTTGATTGGGATCGCATGCGTGAACTGGTGCATGTGGGGTTGCCTGCGGCTGTCAGCATGTTTCTGGACGTAGCGAATTGGTGGATATTTATTGCCTTTATCGTGGGCCGGTTTGGGGCGGTGCAGCTTGCGGCCAATACAATCGCACTCAGTTTTATGCACGTGTGCTTTATGCCCGCCTTCGGACTTAACCAGGGAATTGCAGCCATTGTCGGCCAATGGCTGGGGCGCCGCGACATACCGAGGGCAAAGGCACGGGCATACACTGCCATACGCATCGCCACATGTTACATGGTATTCATGGGCGGCATATTTGCCATTTTTGGCGGCATTTTAATCCGTCATATATTTAACGCCGACCCTGAAGTGGTCTGGCTGGGACACAAGATGCTGATGCTGGCGGCATGCTTTCAAGCCTTCGATGCCGTCAACATCATCTGCATGGGCGCCTTGCGCGGTGCGGGAGACACGCGCTGGATGATGTATATCACGTTCCTCATGTCCTATTGTGTATGCCTGCCACTGGCCTATCTTTTCGCGGTTGTGCTTGGCATGGAATCCTTTGGCGCGTGGATAGGCGCCACCATATTCATCACCATCCTGAGCGGTGTTTTGTTTTTGCGCTTTTACAACGAGGGGTGGCGGAACATCAACATTTTCATTCATACCGTACCCAAGACAGGCCTTTGAAATTGGGCAGTGTCCACACGCTGTATTCTTGCGACGGTGTTGTTGTGTATCCGGATGGTTTTCTTGTACTGTATCTGCGAAGTGGTTGTCATCCCGACGCCATACGCGCAATCACGCAAAAAGAATGTAATTGACCGTCTGCGTGGCGCACCAACGCAAGAGGTATTTTGTTGACCATGCCTGAATCAGTTGAGACTACCGTGACAGAGGCGGAAGGCGGGATGCGTTTGGATGCATTTCTTGCCGGGGCAATCGAAGATGCGAGCCGTTCGTTTCTTAAAAAGGTGATCAAAGATGGCGCCGTGGTCTTAAACGGCGCTCCCTGTACGAAACCGTCACGCACCGTGGTTCCCAATGATTGTATTGTCGCGACCCTGCCCGACCCATTGCCCACGGAACCGGAACCCGAAGCATTGCCTCTTGACATTTTGCACGAAGATGAGGACGTGGTGGTGGTGAACAAGGCGGCGGGCATGGTGGTTCATCCTGCACCGGGGCATGAAACAGGCACGCTGGTGAACGCGCTGTTGCACCATTGCCGGGGATACCAGCAAAGCGGCGGCGACCCCCGACGCCCCGGCATCGTACACCGATTGGACCGGGACACTTCCGGCGTGATGGTGGCGGCCAAAACGCCCCGCGCATACGCGCATTTGGCGCGGCAGGCCGCGGCACACACCTTTGACCGGCGTTACCTTGCATTGGCCAAAGGCGAGTTCAAAGAGCAATACGGTTGTATCAACGCCGGCATGGGACGCAGCCTCAGCGATCCGTCCCGCATGGCGGTGACGG
>SKQZ01000271.1 GCA_007118765.1 Candidatus Hydrogenedentota bacterium | reverse complement strand
TATCAAGGCCGGGACTGAAGTTTTGGCAGGGGGCCGAAGCGGCGCCGGCAAGATGGAGTGATGCCATCGTTGAGGTAGGGCGGCACAAGGTACGGCCGGGCGTGCTTGCAGGTTTTGTTAACGGCTGAGATAACGCACGAGCACTGTCACAAACGACCTTGGAGAGAAGAGTATTGGCTGATAGCCGAAATAGCACCGCTGCACCGAAAGATCCGCTGCCACGGTCGTCGGAGCAACGGATTGCTTCCGCTACCGACCCGAACCCGCCGATGCGGTTTGTAACTGTTCGCGCCATGGCAATTGCCTGTGCGTTGATGCCGGTATTGGCGCTGTGGGTGGTGCAGTCGGAGCTTATCTGGTATTCGGGGCATTCGACCGCCATTTCCCTGTTTTTCCATGTCACCTTCGCACTCTTTCTCATTGGCTTGGTCAATCTCTATGTGCAAAAACGGTGGCCCGAACGCGCCCTTACCCCCGGCGAGATGATGACCATCTATATGATGTTGTCCGTCGCCGGCACGTTTTGCAGTCACGATCTGCTTCAGGTCATGATACCCATGCTGGCTTATCCCAATTATGCCGCCAACCCGCAAAACAACTGGGATATTGTATTACTGCAACATATTCCGGAGTGGGCCATATTAAGCGATAACAAGGAGGCCATGAGCGGGCTGGCGGTGGGCAATGCCTCCATGTATCGCTTGGATTTTCTTATTGCATGGGCGCGTCCGCTGTTGTTCTGGAGTGTGTTTATTGGCGCGCTGGTGGGCGCATTGCTCTGCATCAACCTGTTTTTCCGCAAACACTGGACGGAGAAGGAAAAGCTCAGTTTCCCCATCATTCAGATTCCGATGATGATCGCGACGGG
Organism: Candidatus Hydrogenedentota bacterium; assembly: GCA_007118765.1. Classification (GTDB taxonomy): domain Bacteria; phylum Hydrogenedentota; class Hydrogenedentia; order Hydrogenedentales; family CAITNO01; genus SLFT01. Next base: position 14,085 of record SKQZ01000271.1, on the reverse strand, counting down.
TCTGGAGACCCTTCTCAAGAGCAAACTGTTCTGGCTGGCATTCGCCATCAGCGGCACGATAGACATTATCAACGGCATTCATTTTTTGAATCCCAATTTCCCGCACATTCCCATTGTGGAAGCCTTTGTGTTTCGGGATTACTTTGTTGAGCGACCGTGGAGCGCCATTGCCGATACCCGCATTGACCTGTATCCTTTTGTGATAGGCCTTTCCTTTTTTATCCCCACCGATCTGGCATTCAGCTGTTGGTTCTTTTTCCTTTTCTATCGGCTGCAATTGGTGGTGGCGGCGGCCATTGGCGTGCATGATCTGCCCGGCTTCCCCTTTATACATGAACAAGCTGCGGGCGGTTATATCGCGTTGGGACTGCTTGCCATCTTCTTGTCGCGCCGTCATCTTATGGGCGTGGGGCGTTCCATTCTGGGCCTTCCGGGCGGGGCGAGTTCGGAGGGGGAACCCATGTCCTATCGCATGGTGTTCATTTTATTCTCTTGTTGTTTTGGCGTATTGCTTGCCCAAGGTATGTTGCTGGGCGCATCCCTCTATGTGATGGTTATCTTTTTCGTCATCTTCTTCTTGTATTCCATCGCCATTGCGCGTATGCGTGCCGAGCTCGGGCCTCCCGCCCATGACCTGCACGCTATGGGCCCTGACGTCCTGATGCACAACGCTCTCGGCACACGTGCGCTGGGCACGGGCAATATTGCTGCTTTCACCATGTTTTTCTGGTTTAACCGCGCTTACCGCGCCCATTTCTCGCCGCACAGCATGGAAGGATTCAAGGCGGCGCAATTAACCCGCATATTGGCGCGTTCCATGATGAAGGCGATGGTTGTGGCCATGATTGTGGGACTAGCCTCGGCATTGTGGGCATTGCTGCATGCATTATACATTCACGGGTATGGCGGGCGTCCCGCCGGCGACGCGTTTTCAGCGGAGGCTTGGAACACCATGGCCGCATGGGTGAGTTTTCCGCAACGGCCCCGCATGGCGGCCACCGTGGCGACTGGAATCGGCCTGATGTTTTCGCTTGTCCTCGGTGCGTTGCGGATGCGTTTTACCTGGTGGCTCTGGCATCCCGTGGGGTATGCCACGGCCACATCGTGGTCCATGGAACGGCTGTGGTTCGGCCTGTTCCTGGGTTGGCTGGCGAAGAGTTTGATTACGCGCTACGGCGGCGCAAAGATGTACCGTGCCGCCCTGCCGTTCTTTGTGGGGCTGGTACTGGGCGAGTTTGTGGTGGGCAGTCTCTGGATGATCTACGGCGCTTTTGCCAATATACGGGTGTATCAATTTTGGGGCTGGTAAAACAATGATTACAACATATTTACATAGGGTGTCGGCAAAACAATCCGCGGCGGGGACCTCGGTATGAAGCAGGCGCTATGGATTGGTGGCGGCCTCATGGGCATTGCCCTGACAATTGCTGTTGCGGCCTATGTGGGTCGGCCCAGTCCATTAGTGATTGAAATACCGGATTTTGCGGAGGTAGAAGATCTCAGTGTTACCCGCATTCGCGGACATATTGCCGCGCTGACCCGTCACGACTCGCGCATGACGGGGTACGGCGCGGATGACGCCTTGGCCTATATTCAGGAACAGATGCGTGCGCTCGGCATAGACCGCATGGAAACTCAATCATTTGAAACGACGGTTCCCATGGTGGAGGAGGCGTGGCTGGAGGGCCACAATGATCAGGGTACGGTGCGTGTGCCGCTGCATCCGCTGTGGCCGAACCTTGCGCGCACCAGTCAAACGCCGCCCGAAGGACTGCGCGGGCCATTGGTGGATATTGGCCGCGGCACCGAGGCGGAAATGAACGGTCTTCCCCTGCATGATGCCATTGTGGTTATTGATTGGGACACGGATACCGAGTGGCTCAGCATCCAGGAGTTTGGCGGCGCGGCGGTGGTGTTTCGCGGTTCGGAAAAGGGAACGGGTGCGCAGGCGCGTAAGAAATTTTTGACCGTTCCCGCCAATGTGCCCCGGTTTTATGTGCCGGAGAAGGATTTGCCGTTGCTGGATAGCCTGCTTGACAACGCTCAGACGCCGCAAGTACGGCTGTTCTGTTCGATGGATTGGCAACCGGTAACAGCGCAGAATCTTTTTGTGCAGGTGACCGACGGGGTGCGAGAGGGCGCAGCGCCAGTCATTTTCCAAGCCTACTATGACAGCATCAGCACCACGCCCACCTTGGCGCCCGGCGCGGAACAGGCAACAGGCCCCGCCACCATGATCGAGTTGGCGCGATTTCTGAAGACCCTGCCTGAAACGCCGCCACGCCCGGTATATCTTTTGTTTACAGGCGCCCACGGACAGGCCTTGCAGGGCATGATTCATTTTACGCGCCAGCTGAGCGACGGGTTGCGGCGTGGTTTCCCGGAGTCGGAACGTGACACGCTGTTGGCGAAAATGGGCCGCCCCGGAATCATCGTCGGTCTCGATTTGTCCACACAATCCGACCGTATGGGCCTGTTTGCCATGGGACGCTTTCGCAATCAGCACGAACATATTCTGCGGCCAAAGTTCAGCACCCTCGCGCTCCGGTTGGATGAGTTTGCCCGGGGATACATGACCAATCATGAAGAGTTGACCGTTCACACCAAAACGCCGTTTGTGGATTGCGTCAATATGACCTTGGGCCGGGGCTGGTGGACGTATTTTCCCTATCAGGCGCCTTTTGCAAGCGAAATACCCAACGTGGCGGGGTTGCCTGCGGTTACTTTAAGCACCATCAATGATGAGCGCCGTTATGTGGATACGCCCCATGATACGGCGGACCGGCTGCGTCTTGATATCTTTGACCGTCAAATCCGGCACGAACCCGGGGAACGCGTCGGTTTGGCGCGGTTGGCGCTTGCGTTTGCCTATTGGCGCGGTCCCTATGTGAGCGCCGAGTGGGAAAACAATATGTCGAAGGTGGCCGGACGGGTGGTATGGCTCCATCAGGAAAAGGATTATACGCCCAACCGTCCGATTCGCGGCGCCGCCGTCACCTTCAAAACCTTCCGGGCCGACAAGCATCTGCTGGGTACGCGTGGCGTACCCATGGCATTGACGGACGACAAAGGCCGGTTTGAGTTTGACGGCATGATTGACAGCACCATGAACCAACAGTTTATGGATGTATATTTTGAAGCCTACGGACTGGCCACGCAGCGTTTTTCCGAGCAGAACCCGGAGGCTATGGAAGAGTTTTTCAGGGTCATCAATCGTCGGCGTCCCGAGGGTGCGCCTCGTGCGGAGTTAAGTCTTGACGGCGGCGTCATTTACGGCATTGACAAAGCGCGTCCCGACGAATTTGCCTTCCGGATTGCAATGCAGAAGCAGGTTGAGCATCTGAATCTTGTTGCGTTTCCATGTCGTCCCATCACGCTTTACGGCCTAACGGAACCGCAGGGATTCATCAGTTTGACGGATGTGCAGATTCTGGATGCGTCCACCGAAAGCCCGCCGTTCCAATGGGGGAACAGCTACAGCGACAGTTGGCGGGGCGACCCGGAAGAGAACTGTATCAGCATTTGGGCGGATCCAACCTTGCGTGTGCGGTTGACGCTTGGCTTCGGATTGCAGGAAAAACGGCTGATTCTCATCAATAATTCCGCCGAAGACCCCATTGGCGAAGGCTACGTGCTGAGTGAACTTGAAAGCATCCCTTCCTGGGTGCTGCAGGGCGCACGCAATATGTGGCATCTCAATGCTTACCGGTTGCAACAGTTTGAGGCACAGGGCATCACCAATCCCCGTGTAACGGCAATGCACCACGAAGCCGCCACCTATCTTGATCGCGCGGAGCGCGCCCTGGAGGAGTACAATTACTCTGAATACCGGCTTGCGGCGGAACGCGGCTGGGCATTGGAGAGCAAAGCGTACAGCGAATTGCTCGCCATGGCCAACAACATGATCCGCGGCGTATTGTTCTATTTGCTGTTGTTGTTACCCTTTGCCTATTGTCTCGAGCGGCTGGTGTTGAATGCGGGCACCATTCAAGGGCGCATTACCGGCATGACCGCCATTTTTGCCGCGAGCTTTCTTGTATTGGCGCTGATTCACCCGGCCTTCCGGTTTACGTTAACGCCCATGCTGGTGTTGATCGCCTTTGTGATACTGGCGCTGGCCGTTGCGGTGAGCGTGTTGATAGTCGGAAAATTTGACGCGATGCTTATGGAACGTAAGCAGGCCATCACCGGCGTCCATGAAGACAGCGTGGCCATGAGCAACGTAGCGGCGCGGGCGGTTGATCTGGGCATTGCGAATATACGACGGCGACCGCAACGGGCCTTTCTGACCGGCGCCACCATCGTGCTGGTTACGTTTACATTGCTGTCGTTTACTTCGATTGTGCCTGAAGTGAGTATTTCGCGGCTGCGCCATCCCGAAGGGCTTCCGGAATACGTGGGTATGATGACACGGGACCGCGCATGGAATCCCATGCCGACACCGCTTTATGAATCACTGAAGCGTTCCTACGGGGGCGATGCAGTGGTGGCGGGCCGTGCCTGGTACTTTTCGGACCATGCCGGTAATCTGTCGCAGATTGATTTAACGCCTGCCGAGGTGGTGGACATGCCGGATTCAAAGGCATTGGACCGCGTGTTTACCGCGGTGTCTCTTGTCGGGCTGGAGCCTGCGGAGGCGAGGGTAACGGACGTGCTGGATACGCTTGTTGCGGGGCGGTGGTTTGAGGATCCTGATGAACTGAGCATCATATTGCCTGATCATGTGGCACGGAATCTGGGTTTTGATGAGGATGACATCGGGTCGTCGGTGCGCGTGTTCGGTGAATCGCTGGAAGTTGTTGGCATTGTTGATGCCGCTGCGTTTGATGAACTGCGTGATTTGGACGGCGAACCACTTACGCCGGTGAACTTTGTGCAGCAGATGCTGATGGATGCACAGCGGGCGGAGGAGGAGCAGGTGTACACCCTCAAAGAGTACGTCCACTGGCCCACGGACCAGGTGGCGTTCGTGCCGTTCCGTTTCGCCCGTCGCATTGGCGGATCGATTCGCAGCGTAGCTATCCGCATGCCGGATGACGGCGATCCGGACGATGAAGCCGCCAGCTATGCGCACCGCTCCAATATGACGATTCTTGCCAGTGATGGGCAGCGTGTGATGTTGTATGCGGCCATGAGCCGCAGCCGCTTGACGGCAGCCGGACAAATTCTGATTCCCATTGTGCTGGGGTTTATCATGGTATTGGGTACGATGCTGGGGTCGGTATACGAACGGAAGCGCGAGATATTCGTGTATAACTCGGTGGGACTGTCGCCCACCAACGTTTCCTCACTGTTTCTGGCCGAATCCGCCGTATACGCTATTCTCGGCGCTGCCACCGGATACCTCATCGGACAGGTTGTGTCGCGGTTGCTGTTGATGACGGGAATGCTGGGCGGCCTCAGCCTTAATTATTCCGCCGGGGCCACCGTGTTTGTGACCCTGCTGACCATGAGCATCGTACTTGTCTCCACGTTGTATCCCATGCGTCAGGCATTTTTGGCCGCCGTGCCCGACCAGCGGGATGACTTCGAAAGCATTGAAGAGGAAGGGGTGAGCGGCGGCGATGTTATTAACATGTACCTGCCGTTCGTGGCGACCCGTGGCAGTGTATTTGCCATGCAGGCCTATATGGCGGAATGGTTGGATAGTATTCAGGGGGTTACAGTCGGCAAACTTGCCGTAGACGACTTGTGTTCCTTTGTGGAGCCTGCGGAGACTGGCGATGTGCCTGTACCCGCTTTGGCGTTTCGGGCGTGGTTGGCGCCCTTTGACTTGGGCATCAGCCACAATGCCACCATACGAATCGTGTACAGGCCCGAACGTGGCGTGTATCAATATCACCTTACCGCAACGCGCAAGAGCGGCGATCAGCAGAACTGGCGCCGCCTGACGCCGCGTTTTATTCTTGCATTGCGCAAACAATTGTTAATGTGGCGCATATTAAGCCCTGATGAGCATAGCAAATACGCGCTCCAAGCCGAGGCGCTCTTTGGCCAAACCGATAGCGAGGCAACCTAAGTGTCAGAACGCCAGCCCATAAAAGACAAGCAAACTGTTGAAGAACAGTTCATGAAGGAATACGTCATTTCGACGGCGGACAAAACGCTTGAGCAAGGGCCCTATGTGGATGGCTTTTCAAGCCGCACCTTGCTGGGCGCGCTTTTTGTTGCCATCGTGATGATGCCGAGTGCGGTGTATCTTGGGTTGGTGGCCGGTCAGGCCTTGGGCGGCGCCGCGGAATGGGTGACGATTATCCTGTTTACGGAGGTGGCGCGGCGCAGTTTTACGCAACTGAAACGGCAGGAGGTTTACGTGCTTTTTTATGTGGCGTCCTCCGTTGCCGCCGTTACCCTGATGCACCTTGCCTTGTCCGGGGGGCCCATCGCCCTCACGATATGGAACCAGTATTTGTTGCAATCGCCGCAGACAGTCGGCATTGCCGACCAGATACCCGACTGGGTGGTGCCGGGCGCAGATTCCGCCGGGATACTGGAACGGAACCTTGCCCATGTGGATTGGTGGTGGTCGCAGTCGCGGGGATTTTTGTCGCCGATCATTTTAATTTCCTTTGGGTATATGTTCGGGCGATTGGCATGGTTCGCGTTTGGTTATATTCTGTTCCGCATTACGTCCGACCGTGAGCGGCTGCCCTTTCCGTTGGCGCCCATTGCCGCGCAAGGCGCCACGGCGTTGGCCGAGGCCACCGACCGCGACGAAGCCTCGGAGTCGGGGAAACGGTCCTGGCGCTGGGAAGTGTTCAGTCTCGGCGCTACGCTGGGCATTGCGTTCGGTGTCATTTACATCATGGTACCCGTGACCACGGGGTTGTTTATGACCCGCCCGCTCATGATTTTGCCCATACCGTTTATTGACTTTACCCGCAGCGTTGAGAGTTTTATGCCCACCAGTCTGATTTCGGTGAGTTTCGACGCCGTCGGGTTTATGGCGGGCATGATTCTGCCGTTCAAATTGGTGCTGGGCATTGTGACCAGCGTACTGCTTACCAGCGTGTTTGGCAACCCCATTTTGTATCGCTTGGGCGTATTTGAACATTGGACGCCCGGCAACGGTCTGTTGGTGAATCAGTTGATTCTATCCTTTGACTTCTGGATGAGCGTGACCATTGGCATGGCGTTGTCCGTGGCCATCATCGGCATTCGTTTTGTGGTGATGAACATCGTCAAATCGTTGCGCACCGACAAGGCCGCCCTGCAGCGGCAACGGGAAGAGGAAGAAAAGGCGCGAAATCTGGGGCCGGATGAACCGCCGTACCGCCGTCCGAGCCGCGAGCGCGGCGATTTTCCGATATGGGTGGCGGCAGGACTGTTTCTCATTGCCATGCTTGCGTTCACCTATGTATCGCATCGGCTTGTGCCCGGATTCCCCATCTGGATATTCCTGGTGTTCGGGTTCATTTGGACACCCATTCACTCTTATGTCTCGGCGCGGCTTTTCGGACTGACCGGTCAGGGGCTTATCATGCCGTACCTGCGTGAAACGGCCTTCATCGCAAGCGGTTACAAGGGCGTGGACATCTGGTTTGTGCCCACCATCCCGTTGCTGGATGTCGGGCCGTCGGCGCAACGGTTTCGCGAACTGGAGCTTACGCGCACGAAGTTTACGTCCATTATCAAGGCCGAACTGGTCATGTTGCCCATTGTTTTTGTTACAAGCTTTTTGTTCTGGTGGTTCTTTTGGCGGATGAACCAGATACCGTCCGACCAATTTCCCTTCGTAGCCCGAACGTGGCCGGTGGCGGCACGTCAGGCGTACCTCATTTTTACTGCCAATGTTACGGAGGACTCGCTGTTATTGCAGGCGCTGAAACCCAGTATCATTGGTGGTGCGGGCGTGTTCGGACTGTGCTTGTACGGCTTGCTGGCCGTATTCAAAATGCCGGTGGTGTTCTTTTACGGCATGGTGGGCGGCATTGGCCAGCCGCTGCACTTTGCCCTGCCCATGTTTGTGGGCGCATGTGCCAGCCGGTATTACTTCAGCAAGAAGTTTCCCGAACAAAAATGGTATCGCAGCGTACCCGTCTTGGCCGCGGGATTCTCCTGTGGCATGGGGCTCGCGGGCATGATTGCCGCCGCGCTGGCGCTCATTGCGCAGTGTACGCGGGCGCTGCCTTTTTAGAAAGCGGTTTATGAAACAGAGAATGCGACATCAACATAATCAGCGCTGGGACGCCATGAAGTGCCACCGTATACGGGTCGCGGCATGGTCGTCCCGCCGGCATGTGGGACATAGGCCATGACAACACCCAAGCACATACCGTTTTCGGAGGACACCTCGGCACACAAACTGATGTTGCCGTGGAGTCGTGCCGTGGAGATATGCTGGCGTAATGTACTCAATCGGCGCGGTCGGTTTCTGTTGATCTTTATCAGTATCGCCGTGGTGGTCGCCTTTTTTGTGTCCACCCTGGCCTATCAGGCTGTGCTGGCGGAATTGCGGCGCAGCGACGAGGTGCCCATTCGGGCGGCACTCGAACAGGCCAATCTTTTAACCCATGATGATGCGGGCGATCGCAATCAGCGCGACCGTACCATCTGGCTGCTCACCCTCTCCGGGATGTTATGTTTTGTGGGCGTTTGCAACACCATGTATATGAGCGTTTCAGAGCGATTTCGCGAGATAGGCACGTTGAAATGTCTAGGAGCGCTGGACGGCTTTATCATCCGGCTCTTTCTCATTGAGAGTGTGTTCGTGGGTGTGGTGGGGAGTGCGCTGGGCGCATTGGCAGGCGTGCTGCTGATGTTGCTGCAGCTGGTTATGCTGCTTGAAATTGAATACATTTCCGGCATTATGTTGCTGCGGACACTGAGCGTCAGTGTCCCGGCTGCCATTGCGGGCGGCACGCTGCTCACCGTGATGGCCGCCATTTATCCCACCCGTGCGGCCGCCAAGATGAAGCCGGTTGACGCGATGCGCGTGGAGGTATGACGCCATGTGTCGGTTTACGGAAATACACGCTGTGCGCCGGGACATGGAAACGACGGGAAACGTGGAGATCAGATAGCCATGGAAGAAAGACGGGAAATAGTACATACCCAGGATGTGACGAAGGTCTACACCATGGGCAGCGAAGAAGTGCATGCACTCCGCGGCATCACCTGCACCATTTACAGTGGCGAGTACATCAGCATCATGGGGCCTTCCGGTTCGGGAAAGAGCACGTTTTTTAATATGGTGGGCGGACTCGACAAACCCAGTGCGGGCGAGGTGTACATTGACGAGGTGGACATTGCGCAATTGGGCGTGTATGAACTGGCATGGTTGCGGTGCCGGAAAATCGGCTACATTTTTCAGACATTCAACCTTATCATGGTCATGAACGCCATCGAAAACGTGTCATTGCCCATGATCTTTGCAGGTCTCAGCGCCGACGAAGCGCGTGACAAAGCGGCGGAGCTGCTGGGACTTGTCGGCTTGGGCGACCGCCTTACGCACCGTCCCGTGGAAATGTCCGGCGGCCAGCAGCAGCGTGTTGCCATTGCCCGCGCCCTCGCCAATGATCCCGCCATCATTCTTGCTGACGAACCCACCGGCAACCTTGACCTGCGCACGGGACGCGAGATTATCGAACTGCTGACGGCTATGAAAGAGGAGCGCGGGGTCACCATTATCACGGCTACGCATGACCACAAGATGCTGGCGGCGAGCGACCGCGTGATTTGGGTTACAGACGGGCAGATATCGCGCATCCAAAAGCGGGAGGAACTCGATATCCGCGTAGGTTCCATCGAAGGCGCAGAAGAATAGGGGATAATTTGCGACGCTGAAACGGGGGTTGTCCATGAGGCGGTTTCTTGCTACACTGTACGCGCTTGCAAGGGCACGGACTGATGATTGCCTGAGCAGGCGCCGGATACATAGGAGACTGCCACACGATGAACTATATGACACGTCGCGAAGCGTTGGGAACACTGGCCGCAGCAGGCGCCGCCGCTTGGATGCGCCCCGGGGCGGCGGAAGCGCCCGTTCGCAAAAAACCGAACATTATTTTTATCCTTGCCGATGATTTGGGGTATGGCGATGTCGGTTGTTACGGTCAGGAACAAATCCTGACGCCGCGCTTGGATCGCATGGCCGCCGAGGGGATCAAGTTTACCGACGCCTATGCGGGCAGCACGGTCTGCGCGCCGGCGCGTTGTTCGCTCATGACGGGCTTTCATCAGGGACATGCGTACATACGCGGCAACCGTTCCGATCTAACGAATGACCGTGTACCGTTGCGTCCCGAGGATACCACCGTTGCGGAGGTGTTGCGGGAGGCGGACTATGTTACGGGCCTCATAGGGAAATGGGGTCTGGGCGAACCTGATACCACCGGTATCCCCAACCGCCAGGGCTTCGACGAGTTTTTCGGGTATTTGAATCAAAACCTTGCCCACAACTACTACCCCGAAACTCTGTGGCACAATGAGGAGGAGGTGCGGATAGAGGGGAATGTGCTCAGCGACGAACATAATGTGTGCAAGCAGTGCGAGGTGTATAGTCACGACCTGTTCACGGAAAAGGCGTTGGATTTTATCCGTCGGCACGAAGAGGAACCGTTTTTTCTTTACCTGCCTTATACCATACCGCACGCCAATAACGCGGCGGGACGCTCCGACCAACGAGAACACGGCATGGAGGTGCCTTCGGAGGAACCCTATTGCGACAAGCCCTGGCCAGGCGCCCAGCGCAGTCACGCCGCCATGATTACGCGGCTCGACCGCGACGTGGGGAAAATTCTCGACCTGCTGGAAGAAAAGGGGATGGCTGAGAATACGCTGGTCATCTTCTCCAGCGATAACGGCCCCCATGCCGAGGGCGGTGCGGACCCGGAGTTCTTCAACAGCGGCGGACCATTGCGGGGCATAAAGCGCGACCTGTACGAAGGCGGCATACGGGTGCCCACCATTGCATGGTGGCCGGGTGTGACGCCGCAGGGTGTTGTCAGTGACCATGCCTGGGCCTTTTGGGATTTTCTGCCGACTGCCGCCGAGTTGGCCGGGGTGGAATCGCCCGCCTGCGACGGTATCTCCATTGTGCCGACGCTGGTGGGGGATGCCGGGAACCAGCCTACACATGACCATTTGTATTGGGAGTTTCGCCATCGTACATTCAAGCAGGCGGTTCGGTTTGGTGACTGGAAAGCGGTTCGGAATGCGCTGGACGCGCCAACGGAGCTTTACAACCTTGTCAAGGATATGGGCGAAGCCCATGATGTCGCGGACGAGCATCCCGAGGTGGTGGCGCAGGCGGAGCGGTTGTTTGAAACATCGCGCACAGAGTCCCGGCATTGGCCTGCACAATAGACATATACCATCGGTATGTTGTTTGATACTATCCGGTAGCGAGTGCGTTTATCGGGATGGGTTGCATTGAAACCCGCAGCGAGTCGTTGATTTCAGGGACGGCGCAATGCGGATAACACGGTTCTTGTAAAGGTGCTGCTATGGCTAAGCAACTGTTTCGTGTACTTTGTGGGTCGGCATTGGCAATGCTGGTTTTGGCGGCTGCCGCTCATGGGCAACTGGTGCCGTTGCCAAACCCGACCTTTGCGTTGGGCGAGGACGCGCCGGAGGGCTGGCGATTGTCGGAAGGCGAAGGCGGCTGGACGGATGATGCCGTGGCCGACGGACGTGCGGTGTATGTCGTGGGTGAGGCGAATTCGCAAGCGTCCACGGCGTGGCGGTCGGAAGCGATTACGTTTGAAGCGGATGCGGTGTATCGGCTTCGTGTGCATGCGCGGCGTGTGGACGGTTCCGGCGGTTCGCCAATCATTGGCCCCACATTTGCCAATCGTGATCTTCATGAGGTGAGTGCCACATGGCAACCCTTTACATCCTATTTTGTTGCGCCGTCGGAAAGCGTAACGGTGCCGGTCCGTCTGGGGCAATGGAACGTGGGCGGTACCATTGCGTATGATGACGTTTCCCTGATGCGGGTAACGCCGGTGTACCGACAGCGTGACGGCATAGCGCTTGGCGATGGCGAGCGCATTGTGGACGGGGAGTATGTGTTTGTAGCGCCGTTTGCGGGAGAGTCGGCCAACCATGCGCGTGTATTGCGCGGGTACGAGTGTTATTTTAACAAGCCGCGCTGGGTGTTCTCAGAGGATAGTTGGGTGTCCTATGCCCATCATGTGGCGGAGACGATACAGAAATCAGGCAGCATCACGGTGACCGTCGGGCATCACACGGGCGGGGTGCTGGTGGTGGAGGTGCGAACGGAAGATGCCGCGTGGGTTGAAATCGCCACGCAAGAAGGGGTCGGAACATTGACGGCCACCCTGCCCGCATCCCTGTTTCCGGCATCGGAAGTGCAAGTGCGTTTTTCGACTGCGCCCACAGCCGATGCGCCGGAGACACGAATCGGGTTGCAAGTGAATGGATATACGTATCAGGCCGCACTGGCCGATGCATTGGACGAGTTTGAAGGGGGTACGCGGTTTGTGTCCGTGCCAGAAACAGACGACACGGTAAAAGTGAACATAATGTGTCTTGGTGAGACCATGCCGGGCGGCACAAACACGTTGCAGTTTCAGGCTTGGAACATGACGGATGCGCCGGTGGATATCATGCCGCGCTTGAAAAGCAGCAGCAACGGGTGTGCCGGATTTACCGCCACAATACCGCCGCTTACAGTGCCGCCCGCAACAGGCGATGACGATGCGGGCATCCGGGCGGCAATACCGTACGATATTCCGGGCGCAGGCGATGTGCGTCTTGTCTTTGATTTGGGTGACGGCAATGCCTATCGCGCAGAAGCGGAATTCCATGTCCCGGTGCTGCACGAAACGCGCTACGGTGCGCTGTTGCCGGATACATCAGACGCGGTGGCGCTGTGGTGGGCGCCGTCCGGCTGGAAAGTCAGCCGGACGCGGTCGGCGCCCCGCGATATGTCGGACACCATGCGACTTCAGGCTGCGCGCAACGAACGGGAGGCGGTACAGCTTGTGCTCCGCCCGCAACAGCCGCTGCATAATTTGCGGGTTACTGCACAAGCGTTGCACTGCGACACTGGCGAAACGCTTCCTGCTGAAGCCGTGGAGCTATTGCTGGTCGGGTATGTGCCGGTGTCACAGCCGACGGACTACCTTGGCGTTGCGGGCGCGTGGCCGGACCCATTGCCGCCGCTGGACGGCCCCATTGATTTGGCTGCGAATGAAAACCAGCCGTTGTGGTTGCGCGTCCAAGTTGATAAGGAGGCGGCTGCGGGCATCTACCGCGGGGCAATCCGGCTGGAGGCCGACGGTTGGCATGCGGAAGCGCCTTTGGAAGTGGAGGTGTTCGACTTTACATTGCCTGATCGCAAGTCATGTGTTACTGCCTTTGGGTTTGATGCGGCACTGGCGTTTCAATACCACAATGTGGACAGCATGGCGGATCGGCGTGCCGTATACGACAGTTACTTGACGCTGCTGAGCGAACACAATATCTCGCTTTATAACCCCACCCATCTTGACCCCATTGAATACAGCTGGCCCCATGTGTCGTCGTGGCATGGCGGCGAACGGGACCCGAACACCACACGGGTGGGCGGTGCATCGTTGTTGCTTCGTGACGAATCCGCGACCGGCAATGTGGGGACGACATACGACACGCTGTTGTCCATCCCTGAAGCGGGCATGGAGATTGCGTTTGACTACAAGACCGCCGAACCGGAACATCAGTTTATGGTGACGCTGCTCCACTATGACAGGTATGGCACATGGATACGCGGGCAGAACAAAGACATCCTTGTCACGGGTGACGGCACGTGGCAGCGCTTTGAAAAAGTTGTGGAGTCGTTCCCTGAAGCGGCGCGCGATATACGAGTGCGCCTGTGGGCCACGGTCTATTGCGAAGAAGGCAAACACACGGGGGGCGTGTGGATTGACACGATGCACATTCGTGATTGGGCAACAGATAAAACGCTCCTTGACGAGGAGTTCGCGCCCCATGAGCCGGAGGATGTGGCGACGTTGTTTGTGCCGGAATTTGACTGGGAGGCATGGGATGCGGCCATGACCCGCGCCTACGAAAATTATCATATCAACAGTTTTCGGTTGCGCATACCGGGGCTTGGCAGCGGTACATTCCATTCACGAC
>SKQZ01000419.1 GCA_007118765.1 Candidatus Hydrogenedentota bacterium | reverse complement strand
GCACTCTGCAAGCGCTGCGAGGGTCTTGGCGTTGTCCGCTTGGTCTGCCAATGGCGCGGCAGGGCGGTTGTTGACAACGATAATGACCTGTGCCCGTGTATTCGCCTGTCCGGCGCTGCGACACAGCGCCTCCAAGGTGACGAACAAGTGCGCAGATTCCGCCAAGGCGGGAATGACAACAACACATTCCATGTCGTCCGTGTCACATGCGCCAAGCAGGGGCCATGCGTCGGCAATGGCGTGCTTTTTCAGGTATGTTTCGATGGTATGAGGCAAATGCAACCCTTACATTGGGCTTACGGTATGAAAACAGTGTCTTGTAGTGCGTCCAACGCATTGGTTAGGTGGTTGTCCGGCAACCAGTGTATGACAAAGCCCTTACGTTCCATGCCGCGGAACCACGTGCGCTGTCGCTTGGCAAACTGTGCAATGGCCGTATTCAGATTCTGGAACAGATCGTTTTTATTCTTGATGCTGCCCTGCAGGTATTGCGCTACAAACCGGTATTCCAGCCCAAGCAGTTCCAAACGTTCCCACGTGCAGCCCTGTTCATGGAGCGAAGCCACCTCCTCAAGAAGCCCGTGGTCAAGTCGGGTCTTCAACCGCGCAGCGATGCGCTTGCGCAGCGCCTCCGGCGAGTAGACAATGCCCAGAATATGTGCGCGTACATCGGGACAGGGCGGTGGGGGATGGGCGCGAGCATACTCCGCAATTTCAATGGCACGCACCAGCCTGTCGCGGGTTTGTGTATCCGTGGTGTTGTGTAATTGCGGCCGTGCGGTTGCCAGTCGCGTTCGCAGCTGTTCATCGTCCAACCCCGCCAGTTCCCGGCGCAGCGCGGTGTTTTCCGGTGTGGGAAGCATGCGATATCCACAAAGGACAGCATTCAGATAGAGGCCCGTGCCTCCAACAATAACGGGAAGACGTCGCCGCTGCAGCAGGTCTTCAAATACCGGATAGAAGTCTTGTTGGTAATGAAACACGCTGTATTCGGTCGTCAAATCCGCCACATTGATGAGGTGGTAGGGGATTGGTTGTCCATCAACGACATAGGCGTCCAGGTCTTTGCCGGCGCCAATGTCCAGACCGCGATATACCTGGCGCGAGTCGGCGGAAATGATCTCGCCGCCCAGATGCGCGGCAAGCTGCGCTCCCAGTTCGGTCTTGCCGCTGGCAGTGGGACCAAGAAGAACAATACAATTGTTTGATTGCTTCGTCATCATTACGCATATAATAAGTCCAGACGATGTCAGGAAACAAAAGGGCCGCAATGGCGCGGCGTCCATGTCGGCTCCGCTTTTGCTTGCCCTTGGAAAGTGAGTTACACATACATGAGAAATCAATTGCTGCAACCGGTGTTGCTGTTGCTTATTACGGTATTGTGTTTGACGATGCATGTGACGGCAGACGAGTTCTATCTGGACCATTATTATGTTCCGCCGCCGGATACGGATACAGAGGACGTTGAGAAGTCAGCGTACGAGAAACGCTATCCACTGCCCGAACACACCGTGCGTACATGGGCGGCAAAGCCGATGCCGACGTTTACTGTTCCCGCCACGCACGTGCAAAAGCAACGCATGGAACAAATGCCTTCGCACATTGTTGCCGTGGGGGTACAGGCGGATGTCGAGGCAGCGGCATTGTTTGACACGCCCTTTTCCAAGGCGAATGAATACGTTCGCTTGGCGGCCATAAGGTCGCCCGGCGCCCATGCGCTGCGGTTAAATGTGGATCTTATGGGCTTGCGGGAACATGATTCGCTATGGCTGTTGGACGCCAACGGAGAGGCCGCGTTTGGACCTTTTAACGCCACCACCGGACGGGGATGGTTGCCGCCAACTATGGGCGATACGGTTGTTTTGGCCTTGTGTTCTTCTACAGACACGCTGCCGGTCTTGATGCTCCATCAGGTGTCTCACTTCCACCGCCCAATCATAAAAAAGCAACTGCCATGCAACATTCCAATAGGTCAGGAGGCCAATACAAAGGCGCAGGAGATTTCGGCCGGTGTGGGACGCTTGTTGGTGGCATACGAAAGCGGCCAGCAAGGCCTGTGTACGGCCACCTTGATTAATTCACATCAGCGGACGGAGGGGCTTCCCAAGCCCTACGTGTTGAGTGCGTGGCATTGTTTCGGGAACGCCGTGGATTACGATAGTGTCACCATATTTTGGGATTATCGAAGGGCGAACAACGGCAATGCATCGGCGCCAAGTTTGTATGAGTTGTCTTTCAACCTCGGCGCAACACTGGTGGCACACAACCCGGTCCTTGATTCTGTGTTTCTGGAGTTGTCCCGTTCTGTGCCCATAGGCGCCTACGGGCGTGCGTGGGCCGGATGGGACGCGCGTGCACCCGAGTTCGGCGTACCGGTACAGGTAATCCATCACCCCATGGGCGCCGACATGAAAACATCACGCGGACGGGTTACAAAGGCGGAAGTAGAGGTGTGTATGGGGGCCTTTTGTGAGCCCCGGTATGAAAAACAGATTGAAGCGCTGTGGAGTGCCGGGGTCACCGAGGCGGGTTCTTCCGGTTCCGCATTGTTGTTACGCAACGGAAACTATCGGTTGGTGGGTGTGTTGAGCAACGGCACACAGCATAGTTGCACTGATACCAGCAACAACATAGATAACTTCGGGCCTTTTCATGTGTTCTTCCCGGAAATAGGCTGTCACCTTGTTTCAGGGGTGGATTGCCATGACCCGTATGAGTCTGACTCACGCCGCTGTTTTCTTTTGCGCAGAACGAAACTATCGCCGGATACGATTCATAACCTGCGTCGTTTTCGCGATGATGTGCTGGGCAAAACTCCGCTGGGAGTTCACCT
This sequence comes from Candidatus Hydrogenedentota bacterium, assembly GCA_007118765.1. Taxonomy (GTDB): domain Bacteria; phylum Hydrogenedentota; class Hydrogenedentia; order Hydrogenedentales; family CAITNO01; genus SLFT01. Next base: position 12,149 of record SKQZ01000419.1, on the reverse strand, counting down.
GTCGCAAGAATATTACTCCCATACACCACGGTTGGAGAACATGTTTTCAAATAGTGCGGCATTCAGAATTCTAACGGAGGCAGCGGTAATTTTGGGAGCAGCCTGGGGGGCGTCCTTGTAGCGGTTCCCTGAAAAAGAGTTTTTCTTTACTTCCGTGTTAAACTTGGGTATAATAAGATTATGGGTGCGGTGGTCGTGCCCGTGGTTACCGGTCTTAACAATGTATAAGGAGACAGCGATGAACAAGAGGTATGCGGGTTTTACACTCATCGAGCTGCTGGTGGTGATTGCCATTATCGGCATCTTGGCGGCGATTCTGTTGCCGGCGTTGGCGCGCGCACGCGAGTCGGCACGGCGTGCAAGCTGCCAGAACAATTTGCGGCAATGGGCACTTATTTACAAGATGTACGCGAACGAAGCGCCGGGCGAAAAGTATCCCCCCCTGATGTTGGGCGCCTATCCCTATCGTGACACGGGCGATAGAGTGATATCCTTTGATCTGGGGCCGAATGTGTTTGCCATTTATCCGGAATACTTAACGGATCCGCAGTTGGTGCTTTGTCCGAGCGATCCGCGTCACGGAGAGTTGTGGGCAGGCATGCACGATGATCATGGCAACTTGCGTTTTGATGCCACCTGGCCCTCCATGCGGTGGGCGAGCGGGATTGATGCCAGCTATACCTATTTCGGATGGGCCATGGACCGATATGGCTACGACCTTGAAACAGCGCGTGAGTTGGGCGTAATAATTGACATTATTTCGCAGGTAGGCGAAGAACACAGAATACCTGACAACGTGGACGACTTCATGGGGCCTGGCCAGTTGGTCGGCGCGATCCATGCGATGGCAGTCGATCTTTTGCCCGCTTTTGTTGCCGACGATCACCAGGCGATTGCCCGTGCTGTTGACAGTGATGCCAACTTGGGCCATGACCAACTGTATGGAGAGTTCGTCGGCCTTGGCAATGGCGGCACCAATAGGGTTTTCCGGCTTCGCGAAGGGGTGGAACGGTTTATGATTACCGACATTAACAATCCGGGCGCGTCCGCAATGGCACAGAGCACCCTGCCCATCATGTTCGACCATGTCGCTACAGAGGTTAGTTTGTTTAACCATATTCCCGGCGGCGCCAATGTGTTGTTTATGGATGGCCACGTGGCGTTTGAGCGCTATGAAGCACAAGGTTCTAATGTTCCCAACCAGCATATTGCAGAATCGCTGGGTGTGATGGCCTTGGTATTGTCCGACTGATTGTTTTTTTCGGCAACACCGAACAAATGACGGCGCTGTGTTGCGCCCGTGTATGAATGAATTAATTAGGCCCGCGTCATAAAAGTGGCGCGGGCCTTTTGTATGTCTACCATAGCCGGAACCCCTGTTTTGGACCTGTACGACAATGTCTATTTTGATAAAGTCCAGGGTAAGGGGGAGGCGGTAAGCGGCGGGAGATTGTCTGCAAGGGAGGCAGTTTTGTCTTTACTTTCGTGATAACCTTGGGTATAATATAATTATGCTGAAGGTTGTGGTCGAAATTCTTGGCTTAACATGGTGTAAGGAGAGAACGATGAACAAGAGGCATGCGGGTTTTACGCTCATTGAGCTGCTGGTGGTAATTGCCATTATCGGCATCTTGGCCGCAATTCTGTTGCCGGCATTGGCGCGCGCACGTGAGTCGGCACGGCGTGCGAGCTGCCAAAACAATTTGCGGCAATGGGGACTTATTTACAAGATGTACGCGAACGAAGCGCCGGGCGAAAAATATCCGCCCTTGATGTTGGGCGCCTTCCCTTATCAGGACAGAACCCCTGATCATGCCGAATACAGGGTTATATCCTTTGATCTGGGGCCGAGTGTGTTTTCCATTTATCCGGAATACTTAACAGACCCGCAGTTGGTGCTTTGCCCAAGCGATCCGCGTCATGGCGAGTTATGGGCAGGCATGCATGACGATCATGGCAACTTGCGTTTTGATGCCATCAATCCGTCCATGAAGTGGGCGTGCGCGATTGACGCCAGCTATACCTATTTTGGGTGGGCACTTGATAAATACGGCTACGACCTTGATACAGCCCGTGAGTTGGGCGTGATACTTGACATTATTTCGCAGGTCGGCGAAGAACACAGAATACCTGACAATGTGGCCGACTTCAGGGGCCCTGGCCAGTTGGTTGGCACAGTCCATGCGGCAGCGGTGGATATTATGCCTGCGGTTCTCAACAATGACCACCAGGCGCTCGCCCGTGCTGTTGACAGTGATGCTAACTTGGCCCGCAGTGAATTGTATGGAGAGTTTCTCGGCCTTGGCAATGGTGGCAGCGACCGCGTCTACCGGCTTCGCGAAGGGGTGGAACGGTTTATGATTACCGACATCAACAATCCGGGTGCGTCCGCGATGGCACAGAGCACCCTGCCCATTATGTTCGATCAGGTCGCCACCGAGGTCAGTTTGTTTAACCATATTCCCGGCGGCGCCAATGTATTGTTTATGGATGGCCACGTGGCGTTTGAGCGCTATGAAGCACAAGGTTCTAATGTCCCCAACCAGCATGTGGCAGAATCGCTGGGTGTGATGGCCTTGGTGTTGTCCGACTGATTGTTTTTCGGCAACACCGAACAAATGACGGCGCTGTGTTGCGCCGGTATATGAACGAAAAAAAATGAGGCCTGCGTCATAAAAATGGCGCGGGCCTTTTCTCATGCCGATAAACACGCCATGTTTCCAGCGTAACATGGAGGCGTCTCGACACGTTAATGTCGGTTGTCACGCAGTGCGGGGCTACTACAACCGGCAATACATCACGTCATTTTGTGCCGTTCCCACAAAAGGGCTATACTCATACTGTTTTGCCCCGCAATGTGGGTCTTTTCACGGCGGGGATATGTGCCTGAGAATACCGTGGCACGCGAACGGGAGATGTGGTTTGTCAACAATTACGGAAACGCCGGAGGACACCTCAAAACGTAAAGGCGCCGGAGAACTGACGCGATTCGCGGCGACCTTTGCCGGAGGCACCATGCTGTCGCGGGTACTCGGATTGGCACGTGACATGGTGTTTGCCCATGCCATTCCAGGCGCGCCGCTGGGCGCTTTCCTGTTTGCTTTCAGCCTGCCCAACATGCTGCGCGATATGTTGGGCGAAGGCGCCGTAAATGCGGCGCTGGTGCCGGTGTTTGCATCCACACGGGAAACCGCATCGAAAGAGGAATACCGCCGTGCCGTGGCTTCCGTGATGTCACTCATGTTGCTTATTTTTGCGGTTGTGACGGTCATCGGCGTGTTGTTGTTCCCCTTTACCCCGACCGTGCTGGCCGCGTTGCGGCCCATCACAGGCCGTACGCTGCCGCAGAGCGATGCCGAGTTGTCAGAACTGGTGCGGCTCATGCAATGGACCTTTCCCTATCTATTTTTCATCGGGGCTGCGGTCTTTGCCATGGCGCCGCTGTTCGTGGCGAAGCGCTACGCCACGCCCTCTTGGACGCCCATGCTGTTGAACATTGCGTTTATCCTGTGTACCCTTATGTTCCGAAATCGTTTTGAGAATCCTGCATGGGCGCTTGTCGTGGGCGTATGGCTTGGCGGGCTGGCGCAGATGACGGTGCTCTGGTGGGATATGTTTCGCCATGTGGGCGTTGTCCTGCCTAATTTCCGGCTGCGTCATACGGCCGTGCCCCAGACGCTGTGGCTTTTGCTGCCGGTCATCATGGGACAGGCGGCGGGCGAAGTAAACAAGGTGGTGGACCGGTTCTTTGCGTTGTCGCTCGGCGAGGACAAGGTGCTGGCCCTGTATATTTCCAATAGGCTTGTACAGTTGCCGCTGGCAATTTTCGGGGTGGCCGTGGCCGTTTCGATTTTGCCCGCCTTGTCAAACGCCCATACCCGGGGCGACAGCACACAGCAGCGCACCGTATTGGTGCATGGCTTGCGTCAGTCCTTTTTTCTGACCTTGCCTGCCATGACGGCGCTCATCGTGCTGCGCGTTCCCGTGATTCAACTGCTGTTTCAACGGGGCGCGTTTGACGCCACCGCAACCCACCAGGCGGCGGGCGCTTTGCTGTACGCGGCCATGGGGTTGGTTTCGTTTGCATGGGTAAAGGTGCTGGTACAGGGCTTCTATGCACAACACAACACGCGTACGCCGGTCATTATCGCCACATGCAGCATGGTATTGAATATCGTGCTGAACATTGCGCTGGTGCGGCCCATGGGGTATCAGGGATTGGCTTTGTCCACATCGCTATCGTTTACCGTGAACTTCCTCGCATTGTATGTCGTATTGAACAAGCAAATGGGCGGGCTCCACGACAGCGGCTTTGTACGCGGACTGCTGATTATGATTCTGGGCGCAGGTACCCTCGGCGTGTCCGCCTCTGGCAGTCTGCATCTGCTTACCAATTGGATAGGCACGGCTACGTTCTGGACGCTGCTGGCGACACTGACGGGCGCAAGTCTGGCGGGCGGTTTTGCCTATGCCGCCGTATGCACGGTTTTTGCGCTTCCCGAATTGCGGTCGTTGTGGCGCCGGATCATGCCGTAAGGCTATACGACGTCGTCAATGCCGACCAACTCATTGTAGAAGTCAACAATGCTCTGCTTTTCGCCCTCAATTCCCGCCTTGACATAGGCAAGGGCCGGACGGGGATGCTTGTTCATGTTGCCGGTTAACATGAAGGGCAGTTCATAGCCCCATTTCAGCTCCTGTTGCAACTGCATGAAATACTTCTCAATCAACGCAAGTACCGGCGCCAGGCGGAACTTGGGGTTCTTCAGGAATGCCAACAACAGCTCCGTAGTGCAATTGCCGCCGCCGCGGCCCATGCCGTAGATTGAACCGTCCACATAGTTGATGTTCTTGATAATGCCTTCAATGGTGTTCGCAAAGGCAAGACGTTGATTGTCATGGCAATGGATGCCGAGTTTTTTGTTGGGGAATTTGGCGTGATATTTGTCAGCGAGGTAGTGTATTTGCTCGGAATAAAAGTAACCGAAACTGTCCACAAGATAGATGATGTCCGCCTCCGATTCGGCCAGCTGTTCAAGTGCTTCATCCAGATCAGGTTCCAAATTGGTGGACACAGCCATAATGTTGCAGGTGACTTCATATCCAAAAGATTTCACATGCTTAATCAGGTGGATGGCCTTGTCAATATCTTTTACATAGCTCGCCACGCGCACCATGGACACAATGGATTCGGAGGCCGGAATAAAGGCGTCATAGTCCGTACGGCCCACGTCGCACATGATGGACACTTTTGTGTCGCATTCATAGGCCACTTCCCGCAAATCCGCCTCATCACAAAATCGCCACGGACCAAATTCATCAGGCGAAAACATTTTCTTGTCAACACGATATCCCAGCTCGGCATAGTCTACGCCTGCCTGGGCCAAACCATGAAACACCTCTTTGACCATGGCCTTCGAGAAATTCCATTTGTTCATCAATCCGCCATCGCGGATGGTGCAATCAACGACTTTAATTTCCGGACGATACATGCTGTGTCTCCTGTTGAAGCAGGCTGAACCCGCCACCGATAAAACGCGTTGGATAAGGCGTTCTTCTCCCAAACTCACAAAGAATTACTGGCATCACGAAAAAGGTAAAATACCGTTATCAGGAGGGTAAAATCAAATTGCGCTGCTTTTCTGCAGATGGGAGGTGCGAAAGATTGGATGAAGCGGGTATTCGCTCAGTCGGCAATTACTCCAACCCCGCCATCCGAAACGGTGATGCCGGAACGTGTGATGTCCCAAGCGGAATCATATACGGCGCCATTGACCGTCTGGCCCACCAAACCGCCGACCCATGAGCCTCCGGAAACGGCGGCTTCGGCGTAGCAGTCCAGCACCGTGCCGCGATAATTGCGGCCTACCAGGCCGGCGACATAGAGCTCGCCCCGCACCTCGCCGTCGGCCTCACACGCCTCAATAAGACCGCGATTAATGCCGATAAAGGCGCCGACCCTAGAACGACCGCTGACCGTAGCGGAGGCGAAACAGGCGGCCACCTCCACCGACCAGTTTTCTCCGGTCAGCGAACCCACATAGTCATTGCCGGTAACGGTAACGTCTTCAAGGATAAGGTTGACCACCACGGCGGCTTTCCCGATGGAGCCGAACAGCCCGACGCCTTTTTCATCGGGACGGTTGATAACCAATCCGTGTATGCGGTATCCCTGTCCGTCGAACCAACCATTAAACGCTCGTGAATCGTCGTCTTCAAGGCGTTGTCCAATGGGCGCGAAGCCCGTACCGTCATGCCATTGCGCCGTATGGGAGGCGTCAATATCGTTTGTCAACACATAATAGCCGTTAAGCGGGTAGGCGGCATCGTGGCCAATGCGTTGCAATTCCTCTACGGACCCAATGTGAATGGGCGCTCTGGCAGCGCCGGAAGCAATACCGGCCATCGCCAACACGACGCTCATAACAACAACGAACTTTTTCAGGCACATGATAAACCCTTTCCATTACGATACAGGCATTATGTATGTTAACGTCTCTCTGCGCCGGCAAGACGACAGATACGGCTACCGTCATTCGTCGGCGGATAAACCACACGACGCCCTTTATGAAGTGTGTGCGGGCTACCCACATTGTCGTGTCTGCGTGGTACTATTGGATGAAGCGACGCAGTCTGTTTTGAGAAATTATACCGCAGCGATTGCTGTTTAATACAATCAGATGTGGTTACACGCGTTTCGTAGCAGGTACGCAACAACAAAGACGATGCAGAACGTAAAATACTGGAAAGCAACCACCCATGAATACCACAGATAGAGTACTCATTATCCCACGACAATTGCTTCTGCTGGTCGTGTTTACAGTGCTATTGTCGCCCCTTCACGGTCACGCCGTTCCCGCATGGCCCGGTGTTGTGGAAATGCAACAGCCCGACGGCGCCACCTTCAGGATGCGCCTGCACGGTGACGAATTCTTTTCCTGGCATGAAACGGAAGACGGGTATTTAATTATGCGGGATCCGGCGGACGAGACGTGGAAGTATGCTGGTGCGCCAGATGCCAAATCCGCACCCGAAATGCTTCCTGATGCCGCCGTGGGTGTTGTTTCTCCCGAAGCGTTGGACCTGGAACCACACACGATGCGGGGTTCGGACTTTTTACGCGCCCGGGTTCGCGACAGCCATGAGAAACGGGCAACGACGCAAAAGGGCATGGACTCGTCCAGTCAGCCGCCGCCCGTGCATATTCCTGTCGCGGGCACCACCCGCGTACATAACATGGTCATCCTCGCTGCTTTTAATGACCACTGGGACACGGTAAATGATACGGTTATGTCCAGCAAGGGGCGCGTTAATGTGGCGGAATACGACGCTCTCTTCAATGAAGACAACTACACCACGGGTAATGCAGTCGGGTCCGTGCGCGACTATTTTCGTGAGGTCTCCTATGGGCGTCTGACCGTGGAATCGCTGGTTACGCAATGGGTGCGGTTGCCGGAAAACGAAGCCTATTACGGGGCAAACGACGGACCTAATAATACAGACGTCCGGCCCCGTGAAATGACGGCCCATGCTGTTGAAGCGGCTTATGCCGCAGGCTTCGATTTTTCATGGGGCGATTCTGATGGCGACGGCTGGGTGGATTGTTTGACCATTATACATTCAGGGCACGGCGAAGAAATTCCGGGCAATCCATCCACGTCCATTTGGTCGCATCAATGGGAAATGCAAGATGTTGTCATCAAGGATGGCGTGCGTATGAAGCGTTATCACACAGCGCCTGCGTTGCGCGGCTCGACCAGCAGCACCGGTATTATCCGCATAGGCGTTATTTGTCATGAAATGGGCCATTTCTTTGGACTGCCGGATTTGTACGATTACAGCGGTAAGACCCTTGGCGTCGGCAATTGGTGCATTATGGCGTATGGAACATGGAACGGTGGCGACGGGCGGAGGCCGGCGCATTTTTCCGCATGGTCAAAGTACATGCTCGGCTTGGTACAGCCCGAAATAATGCACTCACAGCAGGATATCGAACTGCCCAGCGCCACACTTACGCCCGTGGTGCATATGTATCGTGACGGCATGGGGGACCGCGAGTATTATCTGGTGGAAAACCGGACAAAAGACAGATTCGACAACAGTCAGGAGATTACAAGCGGCATCTTGATCTACCATGTTGACGATAAGAGCAATAACAATGATTTAAACACTTGGCCGCATCCGGTTGTCAAAATTGAGGAGGCGGACGGCAATAACTCTCTGGGCACAAACAAGAGTGCTTTGTCACAGCCGGGTGACGTCTGGCACAGTGATAACGGTCTTGTCGGCGGTTTTCGCGATCAAACGGGCAATGAAACCACCAACGCCATGCGTTATCAAACGCATTATTACGAACGCATTGACGACCCGGCCTACTATTCCTTTATCACGCTTGACGTCTTTTCGGCAACGGGCGATGTCATGACCTATAACGCAACAACGCTCAAGACAACCGTAACAACACAATCGTCAAGCCAACCCGACTATGTCGTTTCATGGCCGGCCTCCGCAAACGCCGTTAGGTATGAATTGCAGGAAGGCGCGCCCACTGTGGAGACCGCATTTTACGACAACGCAGAAGATGAAGATGCCATGTACGCGAATTGGTTCATCGGCGGCGGTGTTCAACGGAGTGATGCAGGCAGTCGCAGCGGCAACTACAGTTATGTAATGCAGGCGTTTGACGGATCCCGGCTTTTTGCCACGGTGCAATCGCTGACCCTGCGCACGCCATTCAGATTGCAAGAGGACACCGAACTCGCGTTCTATTACCTGTCCCAGCTCGATTCAGGAGCGGGGTATATGCGACTGCAAATATCCAATGACGGCGGCGAGACCTGGAATACCGTGAACGAATATTCCGGGCAAGCGGAACCGTGGACGCAACGGGTGTATGATTTCACTGCGTTACAGGCGGCGGGTATGGCCGCTGACGATGAATGCGTTATCCGTTTTGTGACCAATTTCGAGGACATATTTGGATTCCATTTTTTTCCCGCTTATGGATACGCTTTGGATGATATAGAAATTACCGGCGTAGAAATTGAAGGCTACGGCGACTGGGTTACCCTCGCGTCAGATATTGAAGACACGCACTATGCAATCCACGATAAGGCAGACGGCATCTATGCCTACCGTGTGCGCGCCTTTGCCAATGACACATGGCAGGGGTTCGGCGGAATTGGCACGACCGATGTTGCGGTGGATGAACGGACGGTGCATTTTGAAACGGACGGCACCCCCGGCGCCACACTGACCGGAACGCTTACGCAAACCGTGTATGCGGGCGCCGATACCACGCCGGTAACGGCGAACGCGCCCGAAGCCCACCGGTTTGTAGCGTGGACATGGGACGGCGACGTTTACGCCACGGACAACCCGGTAATCGTTACCGATGTACGCGCTGATATCACCCTTGTGGCAAACTTTGAACGCATATCCCATACCGTAACCTACGAAGCAGACGGGAACGGCGCCATCGAAGGCGAGGCCACGCAAACGGTTTTTCATGGTGAAGACGGCACGGCGGTAGAAGCGGTCCCGGATGACGGCTATTATTTCGATGAATGGAGCGACGGGCGCACGGACAATCCACGGACTGATGAAAATGTCACCGACGACCTGACGGTAAGAGCCTCATTTGGGCGTGTCCACCATACCCTTTCGCTTGATAAGGTGGGTGAGGGCGCTATCAAATTGCATGGGAATGTTGTGACACTGCCTTGGGAAGATGATAGCCTGGAAGCGGGCAAGACGATTCATCTGACTGCGGAAGCGGCCGACGGCTGGCGTTTCACGGAATGGTCGGGTGACGTTAACAGCACTTTGAGCGTATACGATTTTAAGATGGACGCCGACTACAGTATCATCGCCAACTTCACAAGCGAACAGGATACAACAGAAGAAGGCGAAGACAGCGATGATCCCGCACCGCAGGAAGGGGAAGCGCTGGAGGGCGAGACGGATCCTGACGGAGAAGAAGGCGAAAACGGTTCGGCGGACGACGGCGCGGGATGCTGCAATAGCAATGGCACGGTCAAGAGCGTCCAAAAGGTGCTGGGCGATTGGCTTCTCTTGGGGCTTGGCATGGCGTTCTTGCTGGTGTTGGCCTATAAACCGTGGTAGGGCACGCTCACCGGGTGTCCAGAATGCTGTGGATGTAACTGCGCCCATAAATGGCAAAGAGTTCGAGCGCCTCAGCGATAAGGGCGTCAAGTTCGGCAAGCGCCGCCTCGCCATGCTCGTCGGCAATAATATCCACAATATCTTCGAGGGTTTCTTCGTCGGTTACCTCCACTGACGGGTCGTTGACAAAAGCAGGCGGCATATAACGCACAATGGCCCGGTCGAGTCGGCGCGCCATGCGATTGGCGCCGCGTGCGAGTGCAGTGCGTGGCAGGTCATCGCTGTAGGACGGCACCTCATGGTCTGCGGCAAGGGTTTCGTAAATGATACTTGCCTCGCCGCGGCGCGCAGCCCGTTCCATGCGTATACGTTGGTAACGCTCAATGGCGATGTGCCGGTTGGACACCAGTTGTAGCGCATTGTTCACCGGCGTCGGGAAGCCGACCATATCCAGAAAGTTTATCCAGAGCATACGCAGCGTGCTGTAACCGGGCAATACCGTGGCGTGATAGGGCATGGACAGGTCGCCCACATAATGCAGACCCCAGCCCATGAAACGCCATCCCCAGTACTCCTGTCCATGTTCAAAAGCGAATTCGGAAAGCCTCTTGAATTGACGGATGCGATATTCCGGATAGGTTTTTTCCAGAAAACGGGCGAAAAGAAACACCAGCGGCGATTCATGATAAAACCCCATGTGAAACGGCGCCTGACTCCCGTAATCAAGATCAGGGTTGCCGAAGGGTTGATTGCCAAACCCATACACATCCCCAAAGGAAGTGCCGTTATCCTCAAAAAGACCGGTGTCCATGCCGAAATCGGGTTCATTGGACGCGGTTGCGATAATGTCCAGGGCATTCAAAACGCCTCCGGGCTGCACTTCAACAAAATCAAAGCGATTGACACCGGTGGATTCCGGGAAAAGGGTAACCGCTTCAGGCGGCAGCAAAGCGGCGCCGGGAATCTCCGTGCCGGACAACACGGTAAGATAGAGCGGTGTGGGAGTATCCGGGTTAATCCGCAACGCCCGAAAGAAACGATCCCGTATTGTGGACGGATCGCCGGTCGCCTCAAAGGCCAACGCCTCCGGCAATGGTGCATGCCAGTGCAGGTGTTCCTGCGCCCACGCTTCTTCCTCGGCAAGCAATACCGCCAGCGGTTCTTCCACCGCCATCAGAAAGTCTTCCAGAGGCACGGCCGCCGCAGGTTGCAGGGTCACGTCAGCGGCGGCAAGGCCCTCAACCACGGGCGACGTAATCAGCGGGTGATGTTCCCATGCGGCTGACGGCATACTTAAACACATTGCCGTGATTATCGCCAGAATGGTAATTGCGCCAGAGCAACCGTGGATCCGGCGGCATCGCTTTAGGTGTGTCATCATGTTCGGCCCTTTCCAAATCGCTTTTTCTGCTGATGGGGATAGTATCCTGTAATGCTTTTTCAGTTGTCAAGCAGTGCTGCGTAATCGCTTCCTGAGTCGCCTCCCCGCCAACCTTCATGGTTGTTAGGTTGGGCCGCCCCAAGGCGCCCAAAAAGAGCAAAGGAAGCAAAGATGCATACGCACCTCAATGTCATGTATAATACCGCACATCTCACACCGCATGACAGTCATACGTGCTTTCTTTAAGCCTGATGACTGCGGAGTAACGCAACAGAAACTGCCGCCTGTGCATACCCATAACACACGCCCGGGGAACGCGAAACAGGCGGTATCACCAACATCCTTAACCCGAATGCTACGAGGTACATTGTGATAGCGTTTTCCGAACGAAAAAGTATCGAGCAAATTGAAGAAGGCAACGAACTTGCGCCCAAGTTCGACGCGCACGGTCTCATTCCCGTGGTCACCACGGATTATGACACGGGCGAATTGCTCATGCACGCCTATATGAACGATGAAGCCCTCAAGAAGACCATAGAGCTGGGCGAAGCCGTCTATTGGAGTCGCAGCCGCAGAGTGCTCTGGCACAAAGGCGCTACGAGCGGGCTCGTACAGAAGGTGCGCGAGATGCGCATTGACGACG
>SKQZ01000008.1 GCA_007118765.1 Candidatus Hydrogenedentota bacterium | reverse complement strand
TTAACGCAACAACAAATCCAGCGCACCTTTGATCAGGTTGACGTTGAACACCAGTTGCAGCCCGGTAATCAAGGTCAGCGTCATGATAATGCGATTGAACAACGATTCGGACACGCGATAATGCATCCATTTGCCCAGCCACGAACCCAGCGGCACCAACGGCACCAGCATGAGATCGAAGCGCAACACCGAGAGATCGATCAGGTCAACCGCCACATATACCGGCAGCTTGGTGAGGTTGATAAGCGTGAACGTCCACGCCACCGTACCGACAAACAAGGTCTTGCCCATATCCTGCGAGAACACAAACAGACTGACGATTGGCCCGGCGGCATGGGCAATGGTGGAGGAAAACCCCGCGAATATGCCCGCAGCCCAACCGATGCGCGGCCCGGCCTTCTTGCCGCGCACCCATTCCAGCGACGCCTCTTTGGCAAGGATATAAAACGCAAGGAACACGGCCATCACGCCGACAAAGCGTTTGATGTAGTCGCCGTATGTTTCAACCCCCGCATGTCCGATGCGCCACCACACCAGCGCGCCCAATGCAATGCCCACCAACGCCGGCACATAGATTTGGCGGATGACCTGCCAGTTCTTGTTATGCCGATGATGATAAATGGCGTTCATGTCCAACAGAATAAGCAACGGCAACAAGGTGGCGGCGACTTTGTCCACCGGCATCACCAACATCATGAGCGGCAGAGACAACACGCCCGCTCCGCCTGCAAAGCCGGACTTGCTGATCCCTTGAATTATCACTGCCGCACTCACAAACAGCCAGAAAAGTACCGGCGAAACACCGGGCAGAATAAAATTGTCTATCATGAATGAAAATCTCGCTTGGAGTAAAAAAAGGACGTGTTCAACCCGGGCAAGTGTAACGGCATCCGATGTCACAACGCAACCGGCGACGGAGGCGTGAAAACGAACGGAACCAACCCCCTGAAGAGCCGGCGTCTGCAAGGGCCGACATCCAAACACCACGGCGCTGTAAATTGTTGACGTGCCTTTTGAGGCCGTCTATTGCATAACCCGTCCGTTTACAACGACTTACCGGGCTGTTTGTCTTCTTTTGCCTTGTCTGTTTTTCGCCCTTTTTGAATGATTCTGTTGATATTATCGCTGGTATCGGGTATAGTGTATAGGGTTATGTTGACACAAACCACGTGGCCATAAAGTGTGTTTTGTAGTGGCCGCCGTAACAAGACAGGCGTTTGGCAGGCGCGCTTTGCCAAGGTACTCGCGCGCTACCCAGGAGGTTATATCAATGACAAGCAGGCATAAGCAGGCTGGTGTAATGTGGGCTGCTCGCAAAAACACACCCTCCCATTGGGGGCGCGGCGCAACAACAGCGTGTCGGGCCACGGTCGCAAGTCCACTGCTCATCATGGCGATGGCCGTCACGTTTACGTGCGTTTTTGCCAACGCCGATCCCATCATCCCGGTGGCGCCTGCCGCCGACCTCGCCCAGGAAATTGACGATGCGCCCGGCGGCGCCATACTGGTGCTGGAAGGGGACGAATACGAACTGCTGGACACGGTGGTCATTGACAAAGTCCTTACCATTCAAGGCTATGATGCGGATATTTGTGAAATACTGCCGTTGCAACGCATTCTACTCGGCGAAGACCTGGAAGATTGCTTTGACGACGTCATAGAGAATCCCGACTTTGAGGCCGGACCCGTGGACTGGGACTTTGATGCCATTCTGACGGAGGGCGTGGAGCCTGATTATATGGGGCCGATCATTGCTGACATCATTACTCAGGATGGCGCGCCGCAGGAAGGCGACTGGCATGCATGGTTTGATCTGGAAGCGAAGACCGCCGATGTGGAATTGCAATACATACCGCCCATCCCCACGCTGCCCGAAACCGTAACAGAAGAACTGCGTTGGGAAGGCCATGACATCACGGGGTTATGCACCATACTTGATCTGGTGACCGAACCGACCTATACGCTGCCCGTATTGCCGCCGGTATTGCGGGAAGAATACACCGCCGCCGACTTCCCTGCGGACTCAAGTGCCGATGAACTGCATGTTTGGGTGCGTGTGTTGCAATGGAGCGGCCATGCCGATGACCGCATGGAGGTCTATGTAAACGGCGCCCTGGAAATGACCGCGGACGCAACCGACCTTGAAGACTGGGAGTTGCAGGCCGACTGGGTGCGCTGGTCAGAATCGTTGTCGGCCCCCGCGGGCGATGACCTGCATGTGCGCATTGAAACCGTCACACGCACGGACCAGGCCGCCCCCACGCTCGTGCTGATCGGCGCGGTGAATGTGAACAACGACGCGGCCCCCGCTGCGCCGGATACCAATGATTCCGTCGCTTTCTTCAACTATGCCTCCAACATTGGCGACGGCGGCGCCCTGGTGAAGGGCATTCATTTCACACCGGTTGATGTTGCGGGCGTATCACAGATGGCCGTGGCGCGTGCCGGCGGTCTGGGCGCGCCTTATCTGGCGGCCGGCATGCGCGTCGCCGGGCCGGTCGGCCCCGATGCGGGCACGGTGCAACTGCACTACGGCAACCACCAGTTCCCGCAGATACCGCTGGCGGATTTGCCCGAAGCGCCCGACGTCTGCGCCCGTTACGAATACACACTCCCCGCCGCCGTGCTCAATACCCCCGGCAGGCCGCGCGTGCGGGTGCAGTTCGCCGCTGAAGGCGAACAGTCCAATGTCATTGTTGACGCATTCACCCTCAGCTACGTCACCCCCGCGCTGGACGCTTATCCGGACATCGCGGCGGACGCCAATATCATTGTCAACGGCAATTTTGAATCCGGCACCTACCCGTTCCTCATTGAATCCCCCGTGGCCACCGGCGCCTGTCCGCACATCAGCGACATCATCCGACTGGAACCGGACGCGTGTCAGGGCGACCGTGCCGCCGTGTTCCAGCCGCCCAGTCTCACACTGTGGTTGCGCACCATTCAAAGCAGCAGCGACTTCGAGGTAAACATCATTGTGGAAGACACCGGCGGCAACGAGGTTTCGCGGTTCACCATTGACGATCCCGCCGCATTGCCGCAGGTGGGCTGGGAAGCCGTCTCCATACCGCTGCAAGCGCCGGAGTTTAACATCATTGTCAGCGTGACGTCCACGACGAATGTGCCAACGCCGTTGATGCTGTTGGTGGGCGCTCTTGAAATCCGGATGGGCGCCGTCATGCCGGACGCATTGCCCTCGCCCAACGCGCTGCCGGTCACGGACGCCGTTCCCGTTCCCGACCCGGCGCTGGCCGGGCTGCCGCCCAACGCCATTCCGGACATCCTGCTCGAAGCGCCCCTCGCCGTGTTGGCCGGGCATACCCACGTGGCGCGGCTTGGCGGTCTTGGCACAACCGTGCGCTTTGATTTGCGCCTTGAAAACGGCAACATACCCGGCGGCAACGGCGCCTTCGCTGTGCACGTATCCGGCGCCGAAACATGGAGCATTTCCGATGCGGCCCTTTCCGAAGCGTGCGACCTGTTCATTGTGACGCCCGACCATTTCCCGGTGGAAACCGAAGCAGCCGACTTTATTGTTTCTTTTTTCAGCCGTCTGCTGGCCAATCCGGCGCCCTTCGCACAAACCGAAATTGTGATGGACAACGCATGTCTGTCCTATGTCGCCGTTGATCCGACGCGGCTGACCCTGCTGAATCTGAATCCGCCCTGTTACGGCAACCAAATTGTTCATGGCGATTTTGACGCGCCGCTGGCCACGCTGGAAACCGTCTGGGATACGCCCGACGACACCATTGACCTTGATGAAGTGATCATGGAAACCGAGGCCTGCGACGGCACACTGCCCAACTTCGCCGCCGTATTTACCGGCATACAAAAAGACCCGCCGGTTTGGGAGATAACGCTGGAACAGGATATTGACGTGCCCATGACCACGGGCGGCGACCTGTTGCTCAAGTTTTATTTGAAGCGCGTGCGCACAAGCACCGAGCCGGGCGAGTTTGCCGTGGAATTGAACGGCGACGAGATATTCCGGCGCAGCACCGAAGACATGGGGGTGGGCGCCTATTCGGAATACGTCGTTGACATTACGGCCCATCAGGGGCCGCCGGACGGAAAGACCCTGCGCTTCACCGCGCAGTTGCCCCGCACCATGGCGCCGCCCTCTTTTGCGCTGGACAACATCCGCATCTGTGAGGAGACCCTCACGGGGGCGTTGTTTGAAGTAATCGACGACGGGGACCTGACCCTGCAATCCGTCACCCTCGAACGGGCGGAACGGGGCGTGGACGTGCTGGGAAACGGCGTGTTGCGGCTGTTCCAGTCCAAAATACGCGGCATGGGCGGTAACGGCGTGGAAGTGGCGGGCGGCAACGCTCTGCTTGTAAGCGCCGTGTTGCATGCAAACCGCGGCGACGGCCTGCATGTGCACGACGGCGGGCGCGCTGTGGCGTTACAGTGTACCATCCGCGAGAATAACGGCGCAGGCGTGTTTGTCGGACCCGACGGCACGGCCCACGTTGCCGCGTCTTTGATTGACGGCAACGGCAGGGGCATACAGGTGGACGCAGCGGGCACGGCCCGTTCCTACGTGAATTGGGTGCGCAACAATGACAACGAAGCGTCGCCTGTGCCGAATTATGACGATGTGGATGCCGACGACCTTACCCCCAACTACAGAGACACCCCGTGGCGCGGCAAACTCAGCATGCCGATGCTGCCGCCGGATGACGCCACCACGCTCAATGGGCTGGTCGTGCGGTTGAGCGCCGTGATCAGCGGCCTTGCAACAACGAACGTATGGGAACGTGATTTTGAATGCGATATGCGCGACCGCTTCGCGAAAGTGCAAATCGGTGCGGACGAAGTGGACCCCACGCCCATAACCTGTCCGCCGGACTCGCTGGGCGCAGAGCAAAACCCGCACCTGCCCACCGAGCCGTGGAACGCCTTTGCAAGCAACAATAGCGATTATGTAAAGGAATACACCCCTGCGGAACAATTTGGCGCTGTACGGCATATTGCATGGTGGGGCATTTGGCGCGACGGCGCGGGCAACCCCTGTACGCCGCCAATAGCCATGACATTTGAAATTACTTCCTACGACGGCCCCGGCGGCTCTGCGGGGGATCCCGTGCAGATTATACCGCCACGCCAGGTATTGCCCGAATATGACTATGACGGCGCGGCGCTGGTGAAGTATGAGTTCTTTTTTGACCGCGACGATTTTTATCGGGAAGAGTACCTTTCCATCCGTGCTTTGGTGAACCCTGCGGACGACTGCTTCTTTTATTGGGTGACATCGGAAGACGGCATGAACGACGCCAGAAACGCATCAGGCGATCCGATCAATGCCAACCTCAGCCTCTGCATTTCCGAATACATGAGCAGCGACGACTGTTTCGACGGCGCCTTTATCACCCAGGAACCGGTGCACACCGCATCGCCGTGGCCCTATGCAAGCCTGAGCACGGAAGACAACCCGATGTTTGAGCGGATAAACAATCCCTTCGGCGGCATCAGTCTCTTTGAGTTTTGGGGCGTCTGGCTCGATGAAACCGGCCAGGTCGTGTGTGCGCCGTCGGGCGACATCGCCGTGGCATACACCGATGTGTCGAATCTGGCGGACGCCACCGATGGCGAGGTTATCAGACCTGCGGGCAACGTGTTCGAGCAGGAAGCCGATGCGTATTTCCCGTCCCCCGACGGCGTCGGCGAAGACGTACCGTTGTATCGCTATACCTTTGTGCCCGAATCGCCCCTCATAATTGACGGCGCCGGTTGGATATCCGCGCAGCAAACGAATATGGCGGACAGCCAATGCCGCTTTTATTGGGTACATTCCGATTTCGGGATCGGCCAGGCTGTTACATGGCAAGGGCCCGGCACTGCTCCCAGCCCACAGGGCGTCAGCATGAGCCTGTGCCTGGGATCGGCGCCTGCGCCGAGTGTTGACTATTGCGAAGCCGACGACATCATCGGCAGAGACCAGACCGGCACGGTCACCCTGTTCGGTTCCAACCTGATGATGCTCGACACGGTACTGCTGCTGCCTGAAATGCCCTGGCCCGGCGAATCAGGCAATGAAACGGAACCCACCCATCACGTGGACCTTATGTATTCCCCAGTCGCGCACAGCGTCTCCTTTACGGGGCGGCTCGGCGAGGAGATGGAAGTTAACTTCAGGATGCCCGGCCCCTTCAACGCCGCGGTCAGCGGCGATGAAATTTGCACCGATGGCCGCGCCTTTTTTGCCGCGGTCATTGACGGTGTGGCCGATACCAGCTCCATGAATTGTGAAACCCTCATAGACACCGTCCCGCCGGTGTTGTTTATCATGGAAAGCACCCCCCTTACGAATGCCGCCAGCGGCTCCCCCTATATCAGCGCCAATCGTGTGCCGCCACCCTTTACACTGCCCGACTGGGTGCCAAGTTTCCCCCTGACTGTGCCCAAGAACAATGCACCATTCCACCCCGCCGATCCCGCCGGCGCGGACATGCACCTATACCTCAACCCGGGCTACGATGAATCTTTGCCGTATTCAATGGCTGCATTGCCTAACGATGATTTATGGGTACAGGTAAATGCACGGTTCATAGACCGTTTTCCCGTGCGTGAAGGGGATGGTACAGTATTTCCCGTGGAGATATCCGGGTTTATCCCGAACGTATTGGACGTCAACGATATGTCGGAGCCGGACTGGGGCCCCACCCGGTTCCCCACCCATTCCGATCCGGCAACAACACGCGGCACGGCACGGTGGAGCGGGTCGGCGCCCGGCTTGTTGCCGGGCACGCCCGAGGCCACATTCACGCCCGTCATACTGGCTTCGGGCGAACAACAACTGTCGGCAAGGTGGGAGGCCAGGTTTGAGGCCATTTCCGAACCGTGGCGCGCCCGCTTCAAACTGGAGGCGCAGGACCTGGCGGGCAACGTAACCGATGGGGACGATTACAACGCCATTAACCTGCATTGGCTCTGGCGCACCCGTGCAAGGTTCCAAACCCAAATGGACATGACCGTGCAGATGCCGGAAATCCATTGGTCACTATATCGGCCCTTCGCCGACCTGCCCGGCGCACGACCGGACTGCGCCCCCATGGCCATGTTCAGGCTGTATGTCGTGGTGGATGAAGATACCGGAGAATTATCAGGACCGCTTGGCGAAAGCGGATGGCGGGCGCAGCCCTTGCGGGGCAATACCTTGTTCAACGGCACGACATTGCAAACGCTGGTGGAACAGCATCAGGGCGCCTACCTGTGCCTGACCATACAAGGCGCCGACGAAACCGGAAACGTTCAATACCATCCCGCTGCCAACAACCTAACGGAACTTGATTTTAACGAAGTGGATTACATCGTCTGGCGCAGCGGCGAGCGGTTACAGCCGAATCTGGCGGTGGATACCTCTGTGCGGGTGGAGCTGTTTCATGAACGGGCGGATGCGCCGAACGTGCGTTATCGCAATTTCGGGCCCGCCACGCGCGTACCGCTGCCGCCCCTGGCGGAGGCCTGCGACACCCGCGTAAACGCCGCCGTAACCATGCGCGCCATGCTGCCCACCGCAGACCAGCGCATGGCAAACGTTACCAACATGGCCATCCTCTGGAAACTGTATTGTGACGGCGCCCTCGTGGCGCGCGGCACCCGTACGCCCGGCGTCTATAACCTGATGGAGGAGCTGCTGCTCCCGTGCAATACGGCTGGTTCTGCGGCGGAAATGCCGGATTATGGTGGGGACGGGTTCTTCCGGTTCATTGACGACCCCTTCTGTGAGCGTCTGGGCGCGTGGACGATGCTCGGCGGCTTCCCGCCCTCTCCACCTTATTGCGACACCACTTTCTTTAACAACCGGCTCGGGGATGAAGGCGATCCGCCGGACGATGATAACCCCAACCTGCCGTCACAACGACGCCGCGAAATGCGCTACCGCCTTACGGCGCAAACCGTGCTGGTCTATCGCTATACCGATGCCGACGGTACGCTTGTTGAAGACGTGGTGATTGACCAAACGCCCGCCACGGCCTCGTTCTCCATCTATGTGCGCTCCATTGAGCCACGGGATGAAGCGCCTGTCCGCGAGTTCTCACGATAACCGCCGCCGGAGAGGCGCCGCACCGCAAACGCGACTCATGAACGGGTCGGCGCGGTGATCTCTTCTTCGTCCGGCAGGGCCGTTTCATCGGTGTCGCTGTCGAAGGGCACCTCTTGTTGTTCGGGCAGGGGCGGTTCGGTGGCGACAAACTCGCATTTGTCGCCGTCGCAATAAAGATCCTGCGCTTCGTCGGTGTTCACATGCTGGAAGTTCACAGGCTCCAACTTGCGGACGGCAAACTGGTAGATGTCTTCGCTGATTTCCTGATAGGGCGCCTGCGGATAATTGTGCTCTTTCAGCGGCAGAAAACTGATGGACTTCAGGCGCGTTTCGTACATCTCCAGAATGTAGGGGATGTCCTTTGCCTCTTCGGGATTGAAGGTGATGGTGGCGCTCACCTGATTATCGGCCCAGTAGTATTGCATCTGCGCCACATTTTCGACCTGTTCCCACACGGACACATCGGTCTTGCTGCGATGAAAAAACTTCTCCTTCACCGGGAAGTACGCAATGAGCGTGTTGTCGCCGTATACGGACTCCTCCAACCGGTATCCGGCCTTGCGAAGCGGCTCAATGAGCGGACTGGTTTTGTCCAGTCGCATGGTGCGCCAGTAAAACTGACTGTGCGGATAATGGATGCCCGGCGTGACGCCCGGCAGCAGCGACACCGTGCCGCTCGGCTTCACGCTCGTCTTCTTGATGCTTTCGGGCACACACAACCATTGCGAGTACATGCGGTCCAGATCGCCGATGTATTTGTAGCCTTCGTCGCACCACCGAAAATGTTCGCGACGACCGTGCCGCGTAAAGCTGTCCACAATGCCCGATTGGGACAGGCCGATGCGGCGGTTGCGCAGCATGATGGCGTTGGTGCGTTCGTTGTGCGTGGGAATGAGCGTGACGGTTTTGGCATACAGATAGGCGAATTTAAGGGTGCGCAGATATTCTTCAAGGGATTCGTGGCGGGACGGAAAGGTTTCCACAAGGTTGCAAATCTCGTAGGACTCAAGGCTTTGCTCCGCGCAGGGATTGGTACCCGCCACTTTCAAGTCCACATAGGACGCGCGGTCTTTCAGCCGGCCGTAGGCGCGCGCGTTTTCCAGCCAGAAATAGCCCGGTTCGCCGTTGGAGGCGGTCTGTTTGCCCGCGCCCATGTAGTCCATGCCTTCCTTGGCGATGATGCTGTTGTTGGACGCCCATCGCCACGCTATCAACTTCTCGTGATGTTTCTTGTCGTCTTTTAACTGCAAGTATTCTTCATCGCCGGGATCGCCCAACGCCAACTCCGCCGTGCGCCGCACGCCGCCCGACACCACGCACTTGCCAATCACATTCATCAGGTCGGTAATATCCGCCGACGAGATGGGATGGCCGTCCCGTGGCGTGAGAATCTTGTCAATGTTGGCGATGCACTCTTTGAGCGGCGCCGGGCCGGGCGCAATGCCGCCGAAGGTCTTGATGGGCGCGCCCTGCGGGCGAATCCTGGAGTAGTCAATATGCGCCGGCCGCTTGCCGCGGCCCACATACGCGTTCAGCACGGTGCGCACCAGATCCGTCCAGCCTTCTTTTGAATCGGCCGCCACATGGGTGTACTCGCCGATTTGCGGCGTTTGTATCGTAACCAGTCCGGCCCCTTTGGTATCGAAGGCCACGCCCGTGCCGAGCATGGACAGGTCCATCAGAAAACAGAAAGGCTCGGCAAAATCCGTGTCCAGCTCGTCCGTGGACACAAAGGCGCAGTTGTTCAGCGGCGCACTGCCGCGGGTGTAAATGTAGTCCGTGCCCATCATCCACAGGCCCCGGCCCGGCGGCAGAAACTTGAAGTTCCACATAAGCCGGAACATTTCCTGTGCCGAACGCTGCGCCTTTTCCTGTTTCCACGGCAGTTTCAAACTCAGGCAATGGTTCCATTGGATGGTGTAGCACCCCTCCACCACGCGGCGGACGGTCTCCCAGTATTCCTCCGTGCGACCGTCGGCATCATCGGCCACCACACGCGCATAGGTGCGTTTGTATGTAATGTAGCCCAGCGGTCCCCATTCGGGCTGCCGGTTCTTGAATTGTTCCAGAAACTGCTCGTTCAGCTTGAACCGCTCGCGTACGACAAACATAACACAAACTCCCTTACTCCAAACGCTTGCTATACATAACCGGCACACACGCCGGAAAAACTTCTCAACAAAGGCCGCACGACGCTGCCGCCCGTTACACTTTCCCGTGGGCGGTCTTCACCCAGGGCAACCCGTCCACCTGTTCCACCTGATAATCCGCGAACAAGTTGGGATACCGCTCCTGCACCAGCTGATACACCTTGCCGAAAAGCAGCCGAATCTCTTCCTCGGCATGCGGATCAGTGCGCATCTCAATGACATGCCGCAACGTGCGGAAATTGCACGACCAGCCGATGGTCGTGGCCACGCCGATGGGCGCCATCCGTCGGAACGCCGAGGTCAGCTTCTTTTTCTCGGTAAAGTTCTTTGCATCATCAATTTCATACAGTCGCGCCAGCTCGCGCTGTATCGTTTCCAGCTGTTCAAAGGTGCGCGCAAAAATCTCCATGCCCGCTTCGCTCTCGCGTATATGCATCGGCACATAGGCCGAAAGCGCGTCCAGACGCACAAACCGCAGCGATTCCTGCGAAATGGCCGTGCCCGTGCGGTGGCGCACCAGCTCATGGGTCACCACGCGGCTTACGTCCGCAAAAATAAAGTTCACCGAGCCATGCTCCAGCACGCTCCCGTGGCCCACCTCCACAATGTTCGCCAAATACGGCGCGTTGCCCTCGCGCACGCGCGTCACGTTGGGATTCAACCCCGGCTCAAAGCTGCGGTAGCACAAACGCCCCATCACTTCGCACAACAATTCGCTGTCGCTCGGCGCGTCACTGTGCCAGTCGGGCGCACCCACATGCGCCAAGTACGCCTGCAATCCTTCTTCTGCAAGGCGCGTCTCTCCCACCAAAAATACCTTCGGTTCTACTGATTTCACGGGCAGTCCCTTTGATTACAAAACAAATCTCTCCATTACCGACGCATACTCGATGCGACCCACTATTTTGCGTTCTCCGAACAGAACAACACAACATCTGGAATTATGCCTGAATCGTCCCCAAAAAACAAGGCCTTGTTTTTTGCGCCGCGTATGCTCAATTATCACAATTTTATTAGTCGTTGGTGCGCGGCGCACATCGCCGGGGCGATGCGCGTATGATACAATAACTGTAATCGCGCCAGTGGGGCGACACGATGTTCTGGAAGCGCAACCATCAGGAAAGAATACAGCATGACCTACTTCAAGACCGCGCAATATGTCCCCGGCAAGGGCAACGCATGGACATACTACGAATGTGACGATGCAGGCGTCATTCAGCGGCAGATGACACATATTCCGGAAACGGGCGAAACCGACCGCATCAGCGATCCCATTGTCAAGAAGATTTATCAGCCGGAAAAACTGCAAAAGGCCGACGCCGCCGAATTTACGCGGTTGTGGGACGAAGCGTAACGGTAACGTGGGGGATGCGCCTGACAGACAGGCGTCGTGCTACTTCAGCCGTTGCCCGGTGGAACTCATGGAAACGGCGACATGGAGCACCCCTTTGTTGCGCCGCAATTCATCCGCCAGCTGTTCTATGCTTTGCGCATGTCCCCGCACAATAATGGTTTCCACGCACAAATCATGGGTCAGATGGACATGGGTGGTGACAAGAATGGCGTCGTGATGTTCGTGCTGCAAACTGGTAAGTGCGCCGCTGAGATCGCGTTGATGGTGGTTGTATACCATTGTGATGGTGCCCACCGCCTCTTCATTGCGCCGCCATGAATCGCGCACAATCCGTTCTCGCACCAGATCCCGAATAAACTCGGAACGGTTGCCGTATTCGGTGGTGGCCAACAGCCGCTCCAACTCCTCATACAACCGGCGTTCAATCGTAAAACTGACCCGCATCAAATCTGCCATGACAAGCTCTCCTGTGGATGGATGCCGATAGTGTAGCCGACCCTGTGCGCCACGTACAACCTGATGTTTGCGCAGGGAACGCACCATCGGGTATCATAGGGCCACTATGAAAATGTCTACACGAGCCAGATACGGGCTTCGCGCCATGATCGCATTGGCGCAGAATCCCGAAGGCGCCACGGGCCGCAGCATTGCCGAAAGCCAGAACCTGCCCGCCGCGTATCTTGAACAATTGATGGCGCGGCTGCGCAATGCCAACCTTGTGACATCCATCCGCGGCGCCAAGGGCAAATTCGTATTGGCGCACAACCCCGAGAACATTGATCTTGCGGAGATTGTAACCGCGCTGGACGGCCCCATTGAAATCGCAGACTGTGCGGATGTCACCTATTGTTGTTCTGATCCTGACACGTGCGCGTTGCGCGAAATTTTCAAGGGGGCGAACGAGGCGCTGCAAGCACACCTGCAGGAAGTAAGCCTTGCCGAATTGGCCCGACGCCAACAAACGGAAGAAAACCGCCAGGTCTTGGATTATTCCATTTAGCCCCCGCCGCCTTCCCGCGCATGATGCCCGTGTCGCATACAAGAAGGAATTCGCCTGATGACGGCAAAACGGGTGTTGATTGTGGGCGCAGGCCCCGGCGGTTTAACCGCAGGCATGATTCTGGCCAAGCGCGGCTTTGACGTTTCCATTTACGAAAAGCAGGCGCAGGTGGGCGGGCGCAACGCTCATTTTGAGATTGACGGCTATCGCTTCGACATCGGCCCCACATTCCTCATGATGCGCTTTGTCCTTGACGAGGTCTTTGCCGAGGCGGGACGCGACATAAACAACTATCTCGACATCTGTCAGCTGGAACCCATGTACCGGCTGGCGTTTCGCGAGAAAACGCTGGATATGTCACGCGACCATGACGTCATGCGCGATCGCATTGCCGACGCCTTTCCCGGCGAAGCGCCCGGGTTCGACAGGTTTCTGAAGCGTGAGGCGGCTCGGTTCAAGGCGATGAAACCCTGCCTGGAAAAACCCTATTCTTCGTTGACCGACATGGTGGCCGCGCCCTTGCTGCGTGCATTGCCCCATCTTTCGGTGGGCCGCTCCGTGTATGACGTGTTGCGGGGCTACTTTCGTCCCGACATCCTGCGCACCTGTTTCTGTTTCCAAACCAAATACCTCGGCATGTCGCCCTGGGAATGTCCCGCCGCCTTCGCCATGATCCCCTTCATTGAACATGAATTTGGCGTGGAACACGTGCGCGGCGGCCTGTCGAAAATATCGCAGGCCATGGCGCGTGTCGTCGAGGAGCACGGCGGACAGATACACTGCAACACGCCCGTGAAACAGATACAGACGCAAAACGGCCGTGCAACGGGCTTGCTGCTGGAAAACGGCGAAACGGTGCAGGGAGACGTCGTCATCATCAACGCCGATTTTGCCCATGCCATGACCACCCTGTTTGCGCCGAACACGCTGCGCAAGTATACGGCGGCGCGGCTGCAACGAAAACGGTATTCCTGTTCCACCTTTATGCTCTATCTGGGCGTGAACAAAACGTATGACGACCCGCATCACGCCATTTATTTCGCGGACGATTATCACGCCAATATCAATGACATTACCCGTCGCAAACAGCTTTCGGCGGATTGCTCGTTTTATGTGCGGAATGCGGGCGTCACCGATCCCACCCTCGCGCCCGAAGGCAAATCGGCGATTTATGTGCTGGTACCCGCGCCCAACGCCACCGGCCCGGTGGATTGGGAACAGGAACGCGCACCCATGCGCGACCGGGTCTTGTCGCTAATCAAAACGCGCACGGGCATGACTGATATTGATAGCCACATCGAAGTTGAAAAGTGCATCACCCCCGCAGACTGGCAGGCGAACGACATCTACTTCGGCGCCACCTTTAACCTTGCGCATAATCTCGGCCAAATGCTTTATTTCCGACCCCACAATCGCTTTGAAGAGATTGACCACTGTTATCTGGTCGGCGGCGGCACCCATCCCGGCAGCGGCTTGCCCACCATCTACGAGTCGGGACGCATCTCGGCAAATCTGGTGTCACAGGAGCACGCATAACCCTCAAAGCAGCGCGATCAGCAGAATCAACAGGCCCACGAGAATGCGATAATAGCCGAACGGCCTGAAACTGCGGCGGCGTATATAGTTCATGAACGCCGCCACCACCACGTAGGCCGTAACAAACGCCACAAAACCGCCCAGCCCGATGTATGCCCATTCGACGCCCGTCAGATTCAGCCCCGTGCGATAGGTTTGATACACCGTGGCGCCAACCATGGTCGGTATCGCCAGAAAAAAGGAAAACTCGGCGGCGGCGCGGCGGTTCGCGCCCAGCACCATGGCGCCAATGATCGTGGCGGCCGATCGCGATGTGCCCGGAATCATGGCAAGGCACTGAAAGAACCCGATGCCCAACGCCGCGCCAAAGGTGATCTCGTTGGCATCAAGATAGCGCGGCTTCATGGAGGAGGCCTCAAGCCCCAGCAAGGCGAAACCGCCAATCACCAGCGCCAGCGCCACCGTGGTTGAGCCGAACAGCCACGCCTCTATCGTGCTGTGCAACAACACGCCAATAACCGCGGCAGGCAAAAATGCAACGCCTATCTTGATCCACAACACACAGGTCTCAAAGGTGTCCACCGTCGCATGAAAGGGCCACAGCCGCGACCAGAAATAAAACACCACCGCCAGTATGGCGGGCAGCTGGATGACTATCATAAAAGTCTCGCGGAATCCCGGCCCGCCGCCCAGCGTAAAAACCTCTTCCAGCAGGATCAAATGACCGGTGCTGCTTACCGGAATAAACTCCGTCAACCCTTCCACGAACCCCAATATGATAACCTTCATGACTTCCATGTGGTTCCCCTTTCAGCCCGGATATTTCATCAGGTTTCGTCGTGAGCCTGTGAAGATTGCGCCAGAGCAGGTGCTTTGCGTAGGCCGCCGGCTGACAGCGTGTTAGTACACGTCGAAGTCGGCGGGCAAGCAAAGT
>SKQZ01000026.1 GCA_007118765.1 Candidatus Hydrogenedentota bacterium | reverse complement strand
GTCTCCGCTATGGCAATCTGCTTCTGATCTCACTGGATGTGACGGCCCCCATCGCCGAGCAAACCGACTGGCTGGAGGCGACCCTGCGTGATTCGGATGCCCGGTGGAAGGTCGCCGTATTCCATTTTCCCCCCTATGCGCTCACGCAGGAATACCCGGATATTCAGGAAGAATGGGTACCGGTGTTTGAGCGTTTTGATCTTGACGTGGCACTCACGGGGCATGTGCACTACTACATGCGCACATGGCCGATCCGCAACGGCGAAGCTGTTGAGTGCCCCGACGATGGCGTGATCTATCTGGTATCCGTGGCCAGCCGGGGGCGTGTGCGAGACGCTGAAAAGCCGGAATACGCAAAAGTATTCGATGCAACCGGCATGCATACCTGCCAGGCCTTTGTCGTGGACGGCGACACATTTACCATGTATGCCTACACCGAAACGGGAGAGATATTTGATTCTTTTACCCTTGAAAAATAAATCGGAGCGCAGGTTAACGCTTAGCCCGGATATTTCACCAAGTTTCGTCGTGAGCCTGTGAAGATTGCGCCTGATATGGTGTAAGATTCGCAGGCGCAACCCCGCCACGGCGGGGTGAAATATGCGGGCTAGCCAACGTGCGATGCTGATTTGAATGTGCCGCGAACGTGACCGGCAGTGCTTGCCAATGTGAATCGGCGTGTTGTCTTCTGGTATCGTAGGTTAACCCGCACACAACAGAGAATAAGACGGCAAATCCAGCATGGCATGTGCGTGTTTTCTGCTTGGTGTATTGACGGATGCTTTGTTGGTGTTGATGGTTGTTGTTTGGCTGCAAACAGATGATGGAGCGATTTATGGCCCCAGGAATTTCCAGACGAGACTTTTTGAAACGCGCCAGTGTTGCATCGCCTTTGGCGGCAACGGCCATGACAATGTCCAGCGGACGCGGCGATGCGGCGAAACGCCCCAATATTGTGTACATACTGGTGGATGACCTCGGGTACGGCGATCTGTCGTCCTACGCGGCGACAGATATGCAGACGCCCCACATTGACGCATTGATGGAAGCGGGCCTGCGCATTGATCAGTTTTATGCAAACAGCCCGATTTGTTCGCCGGCGCGCGCGGCGATGATGACGGGATGTTTCGCAGACCTTGTGGGCGTGCCCGGCGTTATCCGCACCCACGCCCATGATAGTTTTGGCTATTTGAAGCCTGATGCGCCGCTGTTGCCTGAAGTATTGAAGCAGGCGGGCTATGACACCGCCCTGGTCGGCAAATGGCACTTGGGGCTGGAGGCGCCCAACCTCCCCAATTTGCGGGGCTTCGATTATTTCAAAGGGTTTCTGGGCGACATGATGGACGACTATTACACCCATCTGCGCCACGGAATCAACTACATGCGCGAGAACGATGCGGTCATCGAGCCGGAAGGACATGCCACGGATTTGTTTACTGACTGGTCGGTTGATTACATTCGTGAGCGGAACAGTGCCGACAACCCCTTCTTCCTGTATCTCGCATACAATGCGCCCCATACGCCCATACAGCCCCCGGAAGACTGGCTTGCCCGGGTGCGGGAGCGCGAACCGGATATAACGGAGACACGGGCGGGCATTGTCGCTTTGATCGAGCACATGGACGCCGGTATCGGCAAGGTGGTTGACGCCCTCAAGGAAACGGGCGCGTGGGACAACACCTTGTTTGTGTTTGCGTCGGATGGCGGCGGCCATAAACCTGCGGGCGCTTGCAACGGCGAGTTGCGCGGCACAAAAACGAACCTCTATGAAGGCGGCATACGTGTTCCCATGTGTGCGGTATGGCCGGGGCATATTGTCCCGGGAACGCGCAACCGTGCGTGTGTGGCCACCCTCATGGATCTTTTCCCGACCGCCTGTCATGCCGCCGGATTGCGTTTGGAACATGAGATAGACGGCGTGGATTTGACCCCCGTGCTTTGTGGCGAGGCGGACGACGTTGAAGATCGCACGCTGATTTGGGTGCGACGTGCGGGCATCCCCTCCTATGGACTTGCCAACTATGCAGCGCGTCAAGGCGATTGGAAACTGTGCCAGGGGCCGGGGCCCGCCGTGCCCTTTGAGTTGTTTAATCTCGCCGAAGACCCGCGAGAGGAAAATCCGGTGTCGTTGGAGCATCCCATGCACCGCACGTTGAAAGAAGCGCTAATAGCGCATAATATACGGAGTGGACGTGTTCCTTGGCAACCGCCTTCAGAACCTGTCTGATAATGACTGCACAACCATAACAGAGGAGTTGCATTGTAATGACTAAAAGAACCACAGGCGGCATGACCCGCCGCGAAGCACTGGCCGCGCTGAGCGCTCTGGCCCTTTCGACCCGTGCGGGCGTAACCGCTGCGGAGACGTCAAACAACGGGTTCAAGGGAATCGGCATACAACTGTACACCCTGCGCGAATCCGCCCGTGAGGACTTGCCCGGCACGCTCAAGCGTGTGCGGGACATGGGCTGGGAATATGTGCAATGGAGCGGCATGCCCAACCTGCCTGCAGAAGAAATACGCGCACACCTGGATGATGCCGGCTTGACGGCGGTGGCGGCACATTGCGGCATCGAAGGGTTTGAGAATAATTTCGAGGAGGAAGTGGCCTTTTGGAAGACGGTGGGCGCTTTGGATGTCGCGCCGGGCGGCATGATGCGCGATTGTCGGGGTTCGCTTGAGGCATGGCTGCGCGGCGCAGCGCGGTTGGACGCCGTGGGTGCGCGATTGCGCGAAGTGGGCATGCGACTTTCGTATCATAACCACGACTGGGAGTTTCGCAGCTATCCCGAAGACCCGCGCACCAAACTTGAAATTCTGTTTGATGAGACCGATCCCAAGAACCTGTATGCCGAGCTGGATTTGGCGTGGGTACAGGTGGGTGGTGCGGATCCCGCCGAGATATTGCTGCAGTACACAAACCGATGCCCCGTGATTCATGCAAAAGATGTAGCGGAGCGGCGGCTGTTGCGCGGACGTCAGTTCATGCCCTTGGGACAGGGGGTGTTGGATTGGGACGCCATCTTTGAAGCAGGACAACAGGCGGGGGTCGAGTGGTGGATATATGAACAGGACAATTCCCAGGGCGATATTTTTGAATGCGCCCAGGAAAGCTATGACTTCCTGAAAAAACACTTGTTGGCGTAGCGCACACTCCGACCTCAAATCGTGCTATACTTATAGCGTTGTCGTTGTCATTGCAGTAATGGGGCGACAGCGCTTATTTGTGTTACAACAGGAGACTTGCGACGTGAAATGGATAGTATTGGCCGCCGTATGTGTGGCGCTGGCCGCCTGTCAGAGCGGTTCGGGCAGTGTGACGGAAAAAGTGCTGGCCGACTTCGGCTTGCGCGATCATCCCGAGGGCTATGTTTCGGGGTCTGACCGTGTGTTCGAGGAACTTGACAACGTGGGCGCGACAGAGCTCAAACGTTTGAATGCAGCCGAACGACATGGTGAAGTCCTCTTTGAGGGTGAAGGCGTGCGCGGCAGATTTCACAAAGAAGTGAAAGTCTATGAATCGTTTCATCCTGTTGATGTACGCGCTGTTACCGGTGGCGGGCCGCGAGACCGTGGTTTCACCGGGCTTGTCGAATACCGCTATCGCGTATACCGTGGCGAGCCGAAAAGTACACGCACCGAGGCGGCGGCGGAGTCCGCGTCCATTGCCACCGACGTAGAAGGGCGTGAAGTATACCGGTATAACTTTTCGCCCGGCGGTGTATGGGACGGCGCCCGAGGCGAGCTTACCCGGCGTTAGTGTGTAGGGCGCCATGCAACGCCTAAATGAATGACGAAAAAATGAAGATACACAGCCTCATAATAATTACGGGCGTGTTGCTCGTGTTCGGCGGTGTTGCCACAGGCGATCAGCATGCCGATGTTGGCAATGAGGCGCCGTCCATCTATGTGGTGGCGGTTGTTACCTCCGGCGAAGAGGCGTTGCAGGAACTATTGGCGCAACCGTATAACGTCGGCAATGTGCGTGGTTACACGGCCACCCTTTACCTTGATGCCCACGAATATCAGGAGGTGCTCGCCAGGGGCTATGTGACGCAGTTTATCGAAACCCAACCGACTTCCTTACCGGACGAAAAAACGCATGGCTACACGAGTCCTGATGAAATAGGCGCGCTGTTTGCAGCATACGAAACGGCCTTCCCTGATTTATGCCGCGTATACTCCCTCGGGACATCCGTGAATGGGCGCGACATTTGGGCCATCAAAATTACCGCTGACCCGGACACGCCTGCGGATAAGCCTGCTGTCAAATACATTTCAACCATGCACGGCGATGAGCCGGTGGGCACGGAGATGTGCCTGTATTTCGCGGATGAACTCCTGCAGGAATATGGCGAAGACCCCTATATTACGGATTTTGTGGATAGAACGATTGTGTGGCTGGTGCCCATGATGAATCCGG
>SKQZ01000034.1 GCA_007118765.1 Candidatus Hydrogenedentota bacterium | reverse complement strand
TCAGCGCCAGGAAGGAATGTGCCGGTCCCGGGGCTGTAAAACGAGCAATGCGTATAATCGCCAATTATTCCGGCGCCCGCATGGGCCAAGGTGTTGCGCACGGCGTCCAGATGGGTTTCCGGTACAAAAGTTATCAGCTTCACCTGACGCAGGTGTTTTTCGCGGAAAAGTATTTCGCGCTGTCGTAAACCAAGCGTTTCGGCCAGCGCCGCATTCACGCCGTCCGGGGCCACATCAAGATTTGTGTGTGCGGCAAAGCATGCGATGCCCGATTGGCATAGATCCAGACAGAGGCGTGTTTGCGGGTCGTCAGAACGAAGCGCTGTGAGTGGCGTCCAGATCAGCGGGTGATGCGCAATAATCATGGAGGCGCGTTTACGTTTTGCCGCGTTGATCGCCTTAGGCGTTACGGTTAAACACACCAGCACTTTTGTTACAGGTTGCGTGACACTGCCAACCTGCAGACCCACGCGGTCCCATTTATAGGCCCAGCCGGGAGGCGCCCACGCATCCATAAACGCACATATATCGCCGACGGTGATTGTCATGATGTCTCCTTGTTGTACTCCAGCGTGATGGTTGTGTATCCGACGACGCGCCCATAATCGCCGGAAACGGCGCCGCTCGTGCGGTAATCCAGCACGTGACGATTTGTTGCCCCGCGGGCACTCGCACAGGCCATGGCGGCAACAACCGCAGCGCCGCCGCACATGGAGCAGGTGTCTTCCCGGAGCCCGCCAATAAGGGCGTTTGCATCGCCGGCCACAACAGCCTCAATGGTTCTGCGGTCAATGGCATTGGCCTCCTGCTCGGAAAGAAAATGGGAGAGGTCTGTGGAAGCAATGACAAGATCTTCCGGGGCAAGCATGTCAGCCAACCGTTTGCCAAACGTCACATGTTCCTCGCTTGCATGGCTGCCGAAAAGAACAGGGACAATGAGGCGGTTGCCCACGGCGCACAACAAAAAAGGGAGTTGTGTCTCCAGCGTATGTTCGTATTCATGGGGTCTGGGCCCTTCGTTGCCGAAAAGGTCGCCAAGGGCATCGGCAAAAACACGATCAACGGTAAGGCGCCCCAATGGGCAGTCGAAAGCATCACCGTCAAACAACGCAAGGCCGTCAAAGCGATAGCGATGTGATGCGCCCAGCAGCACAATGCGGGTCGGGGCGCCGCCCTGTATGCGCTTATAACCGAAGCCTGCTGTTGCGCCGGAAAAGATAAATCCCGCATGGGGAACAACCATGCCTGAGACCATGTCCGGGCTCGTTGCGACCGGCGCCTCTGCGATAAAGGTTTCAACCATGGACCGCAATTCGACGGGATCACCCGGATAAAAACGGTCCGCCACATAGGCAGGTCTAGTTTTCATTACGGTATCCTCCTGATCATACAGCCGACAGCGTTTTCCTGCCCTGTAGTTTATCAAGGGTCAAACGTCTGTAACAAGAGGATAAACCGGTTGTTTCTATTGAATGGGTGTACCGTCTTGCGTCCAAACGGTAAGATTGGTTAAGTCGCGCGTTTGCCGTGATTTTAGCGCCACACCAAAAACAAATCCAACGGCGAACATGATGATGTGGCCCAAAAGACCGGCGTAATAACTGTGAATGGGCGATTGCCATGCTTCCGGGAGCCAGCCCATATTCGAGAGCGTCATCCAAAGCGTAAAGGACAGGGTGCAAATTATGCCCGCCAGAATACTGGTGTCGTCGCCCACTTTGGTAAAGAACCCGAGAAGATACAGGCCGAGCAATCCGCCCGCGGTAAGCGCGGCCAAAATGGTCGCGCTGTCCTGCAACGTTGTGCTTTGCAGCAGGCGCAATAGCGAGGCGCCAACGATCATAAACACGGCCAGACCAAGCCCGACGCCTTTGGCAACGATGACATAGTGGCGGTCAGTTTTACCGGGTGCAATATGACGCTTATAGACGTCCACAAGACTGACGGCGGACACGGAGTTCAGGCTTGACGACAAGCTCGACATGGCGGCGGCCAACACGCCCGCAATCACCAGACCGGAAATGCCGCGTGGCAGGAAGTTGATCACAAAATAAGGCAAAATATCTTCCGCTGCCGCGCCGCCTTCGCCGGTAAGGATGGCCTGCGCTTCCGGTGTCGGGTTGACTTGGAAGAAGGCCCACAGCGCGGTGCCAAGAAACATGAATAGCGCCCATGTGGGCACGCTGAAGATGCAACAGGTCCACATGGCGATTCGCGCCTGCTTCGCGCTTTTTGAAGCGGCATAGCGCTGAATGACATTCTGGTTGCTGCTGTATTCCGCCATCCAGTTGCCCAGCCCCACCAGCAAAAACAAGGATACCGTTTTCTCAGTAAAGTCGGGACTGAATTTGATCGGCTCCAACACGCCTTCGGCGTTTAAGTCTGCCATGCCCAGTTTGCCTGCTTCCGACGCCATGGAGAATATCTCCGCTAAACCGCCCGGCATGGCATGGATGATGACAACAAGCGAAATCATGCCGCCCACCCACAACACACAGGCCTGCAAAAAGTCCGTCCACAAAACGGCGCGTATGCCGCCAAGTACCGTATAGAACGATGTGATGACGCCCCCCAGAAGTATGCACACATACACGTTGATACCGGTCATTTGATTAAGCAGGATGGACACCAAAAACAAGATGAGGCTGACACGGATGGCTTGGCCAATGATAAACGCGCAGGCCGCATACAGGCGCGTCCATCGCCCAAAACGCTCTTCAAGGTATTCGTATGCCGATACGGTGCCTGCACGTCTGAAGAAGGGCAAGAAGAAAAAGGTGGCAATCAATACCGCCACCGGCAACGCATAATTGGGCGTCATGCGATACCATGCGGTTTTGAAAGCATCGCCGGGGTATGCCATAAACGTCATGGAACTAATGGAAGTGGCGAACATGGAAAAGCCAACAAGCCAACCCGGAAACGAGCGATCGCCCAGAAAGTAGCCTTCGGTCGTGCGCGACTTGCTGGCGAAAAACGGGCCCAAAGCGGCCATGGCGCCAAAATACACCACCAGCACAACATAATCCAATGCGGTAAATGTTCCCATGTGATTGCTCCTTCTTGATACGGTTCTTTAAGACGAGCCTTAAATCTAGCAGCCGACGATGTTGTAATCAAGTTTTACCGTTATGGCGTGCAAACAATAAAACGCCCCCAACGCGTCGCGTTAGGGGCGTCTGTTTACATCAGGCAAACACTATTTACGCGACTTTTTCTTGGCGGATTTCTTTTTGGCCGCTTTCTTCTTGGTTTTTGCGGCTTTACGGGGTGTTTCAAGTGCAGCCTGCGCCGCGGCAAAGCGGGCAATGGGCACACGGAACGGACTGCAGCTGACATAATCCAACCCGACACGGTGACAGAATTTCACTGATGCGGGTTCACCGCCATGCTCGCCACAAATACCGCACTTGAGAGTGGCTTGGACGGCGCGGCCCTTTTCAACAGCCGAGGCGACCAACTGTCCCACGCCATCTTGGTCCAGCACTTCAAAGGGATCGCGGGGCAGGATGTTGTTGTCAAGATAGATCGGCAGGAATGTGCCGACGTCGTCGCGGGAGTATCCAAAGGTCATCTGCGTAAGGTCATTGGTGCCAAAGCTGAAGAATTCGGCAACCTCCGCGATCTCGTTGGCCGTTAATGCGGCGCGGGGCACCTCGATCATCGTGCCGACCAGATACTTGACCTTTATGCCGGCGCTCTTTTGTACTTCTTGTGCAACCGCATCAATAATGGCGCGTTGATTTTCCAACTCGGCTTTGGTTCCAACCAGCGGCACCATGATTTCGGGCAATACTTTGACCTTCTTTTTCGCCAACTCGCAGGCAGCCCCGATAATGGCGCGCACCTGCATTTCGGTAATCTCAGGATAGGCAATGCCCAACCGGCATCCACGATGTCCAAGCATGGGGTTCATCTCGTGAAGTTCCATAATGCGATTCTTGATCACAGCAGGCTTCACCTTGCAATGCTTGGCCAAGGCGTTGAGTTCTTTCTGGTCTTCAAGCAGACTGCCCACAAACTCATGCAGCGGCGGATCAAGCAATCGCACGGTCACGGGTTTGCCCGCCATTGCCTTGAATATGCCAATGAAGTCTTTCTTCTGGAACGCAAGCAGTTTCATCACCGCTTTACGGCGATCTTCCGCGTTTGAAGCCACAATCATTTCACGCACATGGATGATCCGGTCCGCTTCAAAGAACATGTGCTCTGTACGTGCAAGGCCGATGCCTTCCGCGCCGAATGCAATGGCCTGGGCGGCATCGTCCGGGCTTTCGGCGTTGGTGCGTACGTTGATTTGCCGGACGCCGTCGGCCCATTTCATCAGTTTCGCATACCACTTGTTACGTTCCGGCTGTGCAGGCAACACAGGCAACTGCCCTTCATATACCCGGCCGCTGGTGCCGTTGAGGCTAATCCAATCGCCCT
>SKQZ01000455.1 GCA_007118765.1 Candidatus Hydrogenedentota bacterium | reverse complement strand
GAGCCTGAGCCTGAGCCTGAGCCTGAGCCCGAACCCGAGCCTGAGCCTGAGCCTGAGCCGGAACCCAAGCCCGACCCTACGCCGGTGGCTGCTGAGCAGGTGACGGCCACTTCCGGTGTTGTGACCGATTCGGTGCCGTCTGAATTGGCAGGCTGGATACGGTTGGTACAACGCAAGGTGGAAGGCGTATGGGCCATACCGCCGGGCATTCTCATGGATGCCGAGGAAAATGTGGCAGAGGTCAGTTTCTGGGTAAACCGCGAAGGGCGCCTGTTGGGTTCACCGACGGTTACAAAACATGCGGCAGATCCCCAACTGGGCGAGTCAGGCATTCACGCCATTCGTCTGGCGGATCCTTTCCCACCATTGCCGGAAGGCTATCCCCATCAAGAACAGATGGTGGTGTACGCA
This sequence comes from Candidatus Hydrogenedentota bacterium, assembly GCA_007118765.1. Lineage (GTDB taxonomy): Bacteria > Hydrogenedentota > Hydrogenedentia > Hydrogenedentales > CAITNO01 > SLFT01. The sequence continues at coordinate 4,036 of SKQZ01000455.1, read as the reverse complement.
TTTCGTCTACAACAATAGCGGCATGCTAACCCGCATATTTCACAAGATTTCTGTTACGCCTCATCCACCTCTTCCACCTCTTCCTCCGCCTCCTCAGCCATGCCAAGATCTATGGTGGCCACGGAATAGGTATACTCGCTATGCATGGAACGGCTGCGATCCAGCCTGCGGTTCGGTTCGGGCACCATGTGCGGCGGGCGCGGTTCAAAATCCGGTATTTGAGGCAGTTTGAAGGATTCCTCGCGTGCATGCAACACCAGCGGCGCATCGGCCGATACCTCAAGACGCAGCTCGGCGCCTTCACGCGGCAATATCTGGAACGTGCCGCTCCAGTCCCTTGCCGCGCCGGAAAGATCATGCCCCAGAATGGATGCCCCATAGACTTCCACATCGGAAATAACGCGCAAGAATACCCGTTGTGAGTCACGGGGCGAGTTCAACCGGCAATCCAGAATACGCCGGCCATCTTCAATGCGGTCGTTGAGAACTTCAATCTCGGTTTTACCGAAGGGCGGCATGGGAGCGGGCGCCTTGAAATACTCGTGACGGTCTCTTGGCAAAAACTCGGACAATTGCGTCCGTTCCGAACCTTCCGGGATATACAGCGAGGTCCATTCGTCCAGTTCGTCGTCGCCACTGAGCCACCACGCTTCTCCTGCATCAAAATCCACACCGTAAGCGAGTGAATTAAGGCGCGGACTGGTCGGGCTGGGCAGGGTGCCCACATAGGCAACGATCAGCACGAGCACGGCTGCAACGGCAAGTACGCTTGAGGTCTTGCATAGCCCGGCTGCACTAATCCGGTGCATCTGAGGCAACACAAATACGCACAGGATAATGGTGAGCGGAACCACCGCAAAAGACGCCAGCACCGTGGGCCCGTACACGGCCATCACAATCATCGGCGCAATAAACATCAGCGGTGGCAACGCAAGCAACACCGACCACTGCAGCGCACGATCCGTGGGCGCCTCTCCTTTTGTCAAGACGAGTAATACGAGCAGGTACACACTGCCCATCACCAGCGGCCATTGAGTCAGATTTGTGCCGCCGGGCACATATACGAGCATAAACAACAGGCCCGGCACCCACATAATCAAGCCACCCGCGAGCAGTTCCTGCGGACGCGCCCAACGGCGGAGCAGGGCCATCGCAGCGAACAGGACACTGATACCCAGCAAATGGACGCCCAAGCCATATACGTTGTTTTGATACAGCGCGGCCTCTCGAAACCGCAGGAATAGCAAATAACTGATAATGCCGATGGGAACGGCCACCAGTACAGCGGTACACAACACCCCGATAAAGCCTGTAATGACGCCGCCTATGCGCAGGCCGCCCCGCACAAACCCGTATGCCATTACAGCGCACCAGAAAAGCAGTGCCATAATGGCCAGCGGCCAATTCCAAGACATGGGGTATACCACCATGTGGTTGCCCAGCGTGTTGAAAAACTGTACATCGGGCGCATAGGTGTCGTACAACGGCATGTTGCCGAAATGCCGGGCCAATTCAAGAGTATAGTTGCCGTGGTGTTGCAGACTGGCCAAACTTACGTTTTCGGGGCTGTCCAACATGATGTGGTAATGGTCAAAGTTATCTATGTACGCCACATTCAGGCCCGCCACTTTATCTTTGTAATGGTCGAAATCGCTGTTGAACGGCATGCGATCGTAAAAATCGTACATGATGGAGTTGGCGCGTGCTCCGGCGTTGCTCCGCGCCATTTCCCGCACCACAAACCCGTTGTCAGGAGAGGTTTCAAACATCAGCGCCGGCCCCGAAGTGCCCCGGGCTTCCAGAGCAAGCATCACACCCACATCTTCCATCCACGGGTGGTTCCGAAACAGGCGGGCGCCGCCCATGTTAAACTCTTCCTGATCCGCGAAAACAAAAATCACGTCATTCATCAACGGCGGTCCCTCCTGGAGGGCGCGCGCCGTTTCAAGCATGGCGGCAATACCGGAAAAATCGTCGGCTGCCCCCGGCCCCCAGGCCACCGAGTCAAAGTGCGCGTCCACAGCAAACGCTTTGGTCGGATTTGTGCCGGGGATTCTGGCCAACACCGCCCGTCGCCGACATACGCGGGTGCTGCCTGTTTGCGCGTACAGCAGTTCCACGCGATGCTCAACGTCCAGTCGCTCCAGCTCGTCCGCAATATACTGACATGCCAAATCATTGTTGACAGAGCCCGCCGGCTGGGGGGCGGTGCAAACAGTTTCAATATGTTTCATGGCCCGCTCAGCGGAAAACGCCTCGGGCGGCGCGGACGCCGGCACGGGGCTGGGCGCAAGAGAAAGCCACCATGCGAAAATCGCCGCGACAGTTGCCAATACCAAAGGAGCCGCTTTACACAGGGGGGTGTTGTTGCATTCAGTCATGAAAGGTCCTTTTCGTTCGCTTGGGTTTACCGGTCAGGCCGAAGACAGTGCCAACCTACATAGGGGCTAGACTCGCGAATCACGGAAATTGTTTCAACCTGCGGCCACCACAATTGTTTCTGGAAAGAATCGAGGGCACACCTGCTGTGGCATCTTGCTCACGAAAAGGACCGCCTCATGTCATTTTGAATATCTATAGCGCAAGCGCCATCACACCCAGCGTTTCCGCAACGCGGCGGTTGCATATCCCGTCGCCTTGTTCAATATAACGTTCAAACGTTACGTGTCCGTCCATGTAAAGGATATTGGAGCCGCCCGGGATGTGGTTAAACAGGCTTGGCACAACGGCAATATGGTCAAACATAATTGGAATGGTGCTTTGTGCCTGTGCACTGGCGCCGGGATTGTTAATGTCGGTAATCATGAAGCGCTCTACACCCTCGCGAAGTCTGTATATGGTGTCGCTGCCGCCATTTCCAAATCCCTGACCCCTGTATTCTTCATTGAGTGAAATGTTTTCGTCGGTAAGTCGGGCAATGCCATCGTAGTCCTCTGCGAGAAAACGCGGCGCGATGCCTGAAAACACGGAGTTCAACGCGGCGATGAATTGGGACGGGCCGTGATACGTATGGGCATCCTCCGGTATCAAATCCGTTTCGCCCACAAACTCCATAAGCTGCAAAATCACTTCCACGGACAGGCCCGGCTCTTCAAAGCCGTACTGGTCGAAGACCCAGCCGATATAGCTGTAACTGGCATCAATGGCACTGGCAAACATGTCTGGCGGACGAACGCCGGAAAGATTCAGACGGCCACTGGCATCCATCATGTCATTCTGGTGTTGACCCAGCTCCGGATCGGAAGGACACAAGATAAGCGCGGGATCGGTAAGGTACTCCGGGTACAGCGAAAAGGTATTCGGGCCCAAGTCAAAAATCAAGAGGGAGCCGTCGGGGTTGCCGTCGGCATCTAATCGTGGAAACTCACCCGCCTGAAGGCGCGGAAACTTTTCGCCCGGCGATTCGTTGGCATACATTTTGAATATTAATCCCCACTGTCGCAGATTGTTTTGACAACTTGCACGCCGTGCTGATTCACGGGCGCGTGCCAGTGCCGGCAACAGGATCGCTGCCAATATACCGATAATTGCGATTACTACAAGCAATTCGATGAGTGTGAATCCGTGTTTTTTCATGTTCGATTTCCTTTTGCAATGTTGTGGGTACAGCATATAATGCGCCAACAATAGCGCATCAGACGGCTTTACCGTGACTTCTGAACAATTACCGTATATTAAACGATGTTTACACGCTGGCCGAAGTATAGCACAGCGCAATGTCCATGTGCAAATCACAGGCCGCGTAGCGAGTCCTGAAAAAAGGTGGCCGGTGCCGGGCAAGGTTCGGGGGTCGGGCAGTGTCTGCATTCAGTATTGGCGTACATACGCTACCCCGCCCTTTGGGAAAGACCAAACCACCGCATTCTGCTACGTCGCACACCACAAGATATGATGTCCGGTTTGCTTAACCCGGATATTTCACCGGCTTCCTGTTGCGCCTGCGCATCTTACGCCATCTCAAGCACTTTGCTTGCCCGCCGACTTCGACGTGTCTTAACACGCTGTCAGCCGGCGACCTGCACAAAGCACTTGATCT
>SKQZ01000435.1 GCA_007118765.1 Candidatus Hydrogenedentota bacterium | reverse complement strand
GTCGGTGATGCACCGTGGCGAAGGGAAATCCGGTGTTGGTTGCTTCGCGAACCAAGCGTTTTTCTCCGTCGAGAATGGACTTGGCGCCGGCGGCGGCGCCGGGATGCAACTCCGGCGACACATGGACCGGCGGCGGTGACAGCAGGGGGCCGTCCGGCGTGTGTTGATAGGCCACTTCGATCGCGCCAAAGCGATAACGGGGCCCCGGTTCAATGTCAAAGGAAACCTGCGGACGGGGCGTCGTCCATACCACGTCAAACGATGCCGTGGCATTGTAATGTCCTTCGGATGCAAGCGCGTCCAGAAGGCGTTGCTGATGTCGGCGGGCGCGTCCGCGCAACATCGCTTCGGAAGTAGGCGGTTGTGAACCGGGCCATAATAATGGCGTTAACTCGGTTAATTTGCCGCGCAATGTGGTATCGGCAACACCCCGGATACGCGTCTCGGGCATGCCGCCTTGCGTTTCCGCCAGGATGCTTGCCGCAGGAAAGACGGCAATCAACAGCATCGCCGAGAAACGTAAAAGCAAAACGCTGTACTTCTTGTATAAATGCACAAAAAACACCCTGACGCGGGCATGGCCCGCAACCCTAGATCTTTGCAGCAAAACTCCCTGCCACAACGTTTATATAAGCCGATAAAACACGGATTTACCCGCATCCATCCATGGTGCGGCGCTTATTGTGCCCCGGTGCGTGGACGGCCCACGGGCACACGCTTTAAGTATGCCATGGCACTGATATAGCGCGCGTTGTTATAAAGAGAAAAACCGTTCGTGTTTTCATTTATCTCACCCGTCTTCGATATGTCAAATTCGGGACGGTCGTCATCAACGGCCCGCGGTCCGATGCCATGCAGTACCGCGCCATAAGCGTCTTCCGGGGTCATCCCGTTTGGCAGCGCCACCCGCGGCATGGTGGGGTCGCAAAGGCCCGCGACAAGACATGCGCCAAAGGGATTGTTGCCCAGCATCCAGTTGATTTGGTCATACACAAAGGTCCTGAAGTCCGGGCTTGCTGCATAGCGATGGGCTTCCGCGATGGTTTGCATGGCGGCTAGGACACGGGCGCTGGCGCCTTGCAGTGGATTTGGCGCGTCCGGTGGATGCACAAAGAAGCCGCGACGTTCGCCTGTGGCAAAAGCAAGGCCAAAAGGGTTGTCCGCGTTGTTGATAAACACTTCGCCTTTGCGCCCGAACAATTGGCGCAACGCAACCGTGACGGCTGTGCCTGTGAGGCCTTCATAATCCAGCAGTGCCTCTATACATGCCAACGAAATGCCCGGGAAGTTTTGGTGTGCATAGGCCATGTAGCGGTCTTCGCCGGTTGCCGCGTACATATCCATGGCAGCGGAAAAGAACTCCGGCCCCCTGCGGTTCTCTTCCAGCATTTGATCCGTTAATTGTGTGGCCGCTTCCCGAATGGTGTCGGCTTCGGGGAGAAACCGCGCGCCAACGGCCAGAATGGCGGTATACAGCGCCGTCTGTTCTTCATCCATCTGCGCCTCGTCCGGGTTGTCGGTTATCCACCGTGCCAACCGTTCAAGCGCGAACAGGGCTTCTTCGTGCAGCGGAGCAAAGGCAGGCGTGTCTCCCATGCGCCCCTTCAAAATGCTCCATGATTTCACAATCTTCCATAGCAAGGTGTCGTCAGAAGCGCCTCCGCCAAATGCCGGGTCCCACAGCTGAAGGTATCCTTCCTGCGGCGAGGCGATACGGAAACGTTTGAACGGCGCCAACGCCGGTGCAAAGGCTTCTTCCCACAACAGGTTAAAGCCAATGTGAATGGGCGCAGTCAGCGGCTCCAGCCGGTCAAATTTAACGGTGAGTGTGTAATACCCTTCCTCTTGTATGTAGGAGAAATTGCCACGATAGAAGAAACCGTCCCATTCGACACTATCGGCTCCCTGTACTCTGCTCGGCGAGGAAAGTTCGCCCTCGTAAATGCGGTCGCCAAAAGCGTCTGTAATAAAGAATGAGGCCTCTTCCGTCCGGTAGTTCGCCCAAGCCGTAAAAAACTTGGGCTCCACCTGTTCATAACCGATGCGGTTGTAAAAGAGATCCGCCTCGGGCACAATGCTGTACGTGCCGGCAAGCCGAATGTTCTGTACCCGAAAGTCGGCACCCTCTTCCGGATGCACTGTTAGCGCAATCTGAACGGTTGCCGCCTCTGACGGGCGTTCAACTTCAGCCAGATTAAAGCGTCGTTGCTCGGCGCTGCTCATTGGCGGTTCATCAAAGGTTGTTGTCTGAAAGGACGTATCCGCTTCCGGCTCAAACCAGTGCAGGGTCGCCACAGCCTCGTTGGGGCCTGTGCCGGTCAGCGCGCCGGACAGTGCGATACAGTCCGCATCCAGCGTTAATGGCGGCGAAAGCAGTGTGAGCTGTATTGTTTGTGGCGTCAGCACAATCGCCGGCGGTTCCGCGGCGGTATCCATGTGCCAGTATTCCTCACTGGCGGCAACAGGTTTCGGCGCGGGCACGTCGCCTTGTATTATCGTCCATCCCGCCGGCAGGTCGGCGTCCACATAGTCCCCGGCACTATCAAGCAAAGTCTGATAATGCAGTTGTGTAATGCCGTCGTCTGCCGTTGTCGCAACAGCAAGCGCCGTTGCGAGACAAAGCATCACAAGCAGCCGCGCTTGTCTATAGTGATGATGGCGTTCAAACAGTCTCATTGCCAGATTATTCCTATGGGGCAACATGATCTGCCCTGTTGTTTTGTTCGGTTGCCAAATCATTCCATAAACGGCCCGGGAGGCTTGGTCAAGGCCGCCCCCAAGCGCAGTGCCGGAAAATCAGCGACTTGGTCGCTATTTTCGCGCCTGAGGTCCCGCGCAATGGCATGCGCTATCCCGGGTAAATGCGGCGGTTCTCGCGATCATAGCACTGGCGCTGTCCGGTATGCAGCGCCTCGGCGGCCATAATCGTGGCTACGGAATGTTCATGTCCATAGTCAATATCGCCATTGGGACGTTCACGTGTGCGAATACATTTCAGCCAGTTTGCCATGTGATTTTCGTCAGGTTCCGGCTCAAGGACGCCTTCTTCTATCTGTTTGCCTTCTTCACCGCCCTCGCCGCTGTACCGAAGCCGATCCAAGTCCAGCGTACCGTAGCGGCCGTGTATATTGTAACGATTGCCCGCCGCATTGGCCAGGCTCATGGACCAGTCGAACAGGAAGCCTTCGGGATAATCCAGCAGCGCGTGGAATACATCGGAATGCTCCCGTCCGTCGTGCCACACGTAATTGCCGCCGTTGGCCACGGCGTTGTTTGGATACGTGGCGCCCGTAATGATGTGTGCGGCGTCAATCAGATGGCACATCCACAAGCCCGACAGGCCGTTGGTACACATCTTGTACAGATGCCAGCGGCGCAACAGTTTTGGATCAAAAGGCACCATGGGCCGGTTAAATAAATAGGCCTCCCAATCCACGTCTTCCTCAACACAATCCGAATAGTCCCGTGCCCAGCGCGGATGGTTAAAGGAGTTGCACGCGGATATGCGGCTTACGTGGCCCATGCTGCCCGCTTCCAGAAAGGCGCGCGCGGCTTTCCAGCGTCCTTCGCTGCGTCGTTGCGTACCTACCTGTACCACCCGTTCCAACGAACGGGTAAGGTCAACCGCCTCGTTCGCATTGTCCAGGTCAAGGGCCATTGGCTTCTCCACAAAAACGTCCTTGCCCGCTTTCAGCGCCTCAATCATGATGGGGGTATGCCCGAAGTCCGGGGTGGCAATAACCACGGCATCAACGTCGTCCCGTGCGAGCACCTCCTGAAATCGGGATGTGGCAAAAGGCTTGTTGTCAAACCACCGTTCCACCCGCGCCGCGGCGTTCTCACGGTTCTTGCGCCACACGTCACATACCGCCGTAACGCATACGTTCTCGCTGTCGCGCAGTTTGGCAAGGTCCGCCGTGAGTGACATGCCCCGTCCGCCGACACCGATAACCCCAATGGCAAGGCGGTCGTTTGCTCCGAATGCCGGACGGTTCCACAGCATCCCGGCCGTCATGGCCATGCTGCCGGTTGCCAAGAAATTTCTCCTCGACATAGACGTGCTTTCCATCAGAGAGTCTCCTTTTTTACCTGCATGTCTTACCTCGCCGCATTGACGGGGATGATGGGACAGGCGGTCAGATTATTTTCAACGTAACGCACGTTTTTCATTTTACCATGATTCGCCGACATACACAACTGCATTTAATTGTTATCCGCGGGCGTGCTATAGTTGAAACACACATGCGGCGTCGTATGGTACGTTCTTGGAAATTCGAGTGATTGTTTTTACTGGCGCCGAACCCCTTCCCAAGGAACCGGTTATGGACAAAAACAACAATAATGACGAGTCGATGCAGGCGCAATCCAACGAAAGTCTCGCCGCCTCCTATAATCGCTTCGTGCCGCAGGAAACCATTGCGTTGCTGGGCAAGGACACCATTGCCGGCGTGCAGCTTGGCGACC
>SKQZ01000129.1 GCA_007118765.1 Candidatus Hydrogenedentota bacterium | reverse complement strand
GAGGTTAAAGTATACACCCGGCAACGCAAAAAATGCAAGTTTATATTTAATCTACCACAAACCATGCACCAATCTGCCACCATCAGCCGCGTGTCGAAATGGGCTTTATCAGTTTTCCGTGGACAGACGGGCTGTAATGTCGTTGTCGGCAACCCGCTTTAATACAACCCGGTGGTCGCCAAAGGTATAACGAATCTCATCCGGACGCCCCATATGCGGCCAGATGTAGTGCCAGAGCGCCGCCGTGCTAAACTGGTCAACCAGAATAATACGCCCGTTGCCGTGGCGAATTGGCAAAACAGAACACCGGCTGTGCGGAAAAGCGTCCACTCACTGCCGGTTGCGCCTCATGCCGGGTTCGCATAGTGTCACGGGGCCTGCTGTATGCCGTAGTCGGACACACAGTGCTCTGCCATTGCCATGTACCGACGCCGGATCCACCATGTCCATGCGCGGGGTCTCCGCCAGCAAATCGCGGATGGGCGTGAAACTGTCCAGAATGGCCTGATAGTCGGGGTCGTCGGCGGTGGCAAAGACCGCTACGCCACACGCTTCAACACCGCCTGCTGCCCGGGCAAGCGGGGCCAGCAGGAAGTTGTTCTTTTCGAGTGAACTGACGCGCAAATACCACTTGCGCGGTATTGTAGCGGCGCCGTCCGCGTTCACGCCATGACAGGAAATGCAGCGTCGCGCGGCCACCTCTTGGAACACCCGATCAAAGTCTTCGGGCCACATTCTGCGGCAACCCGTTCGTTCACGATGATTTGAATCGCTCGTGCCATAATACGGCACGTTCAGGTCGATCCACGCAAACACGCGGCGCCGTTCATGGTCATCCAATCGTATGCGCGGCTGCCCGTCTGCGTCCGGGTGGCCGGACAGGATCAAGTCGGCCAGCGGACTGGCGGGCGCGCCCCAGTATTTGGGGGTTATCTCGCGAATATTGGCCTCGGAGCCGTTGTACGTGGAAATCCACCGGGTGAAGGGGTTGTTGAAGTCCTCCTGTAACGCGCCACCCAGCATGGGATCTTCCGCCGGAGTGCCCATGCGCGCCAGCGTTTCATAGGACACATTAAAGAAGTCCGTCAAATCTCCGGACAGGTCAACGCCGCCCGCTGGTTCATGGGCGTTGTGGCAGGACACACAGTGCCGGTCCAGCACCGGCTGCACCACATGACGGTAACTGAATCCGACCCTGCCCCACTCCGGCGCTTCGAGCGAGCGGGGTTTCCGGGCAAAGGCGGCGGGGGACGCGTGCAGCACCGGCGCCGTGTTCCGGTCCTCATGGCATCCGTTGCAGGTCTGTGTTTCGCCGGGCATGAAATGGGTAAAGCTGCGCATCCGTTGCAGTGCCCGCCCGTGCTTGTCCAGCGCCATGAAATAAATCGGCTTGTTGGCGGGCACTTCGAAGGCGGCGGAGCCGTCCGGCTGCACCGGCGTTTCTCCCCATACGAGTTTGGGCGCGTATGTCGCTCCGGCGGAAACCACCGGAAACTGAAAGCCAAAGGCGCGCAATTCCGGGCTTATCTCAATGGGTTTGGCCACTTCCTCAACCACTCTCAACGCCGTGACTTCGCCGCGTTTCACATACGGTTCAAGGCCCTGATAGACATCTCGCAGGTAGATCCGGGCCATGGGCACGTGCTCATCGTGGGGCTGCATGGCCGGGGTAACCGACGGCAACACGGGCGGACGCGGGGCAGGGCGGATGGGACGGGGATTGTAAAAGCCCATGTCATTGTCGCGCGCAGCGAGCAGGGTGGCGAATTCCGTGCCGTCATAATCACGCAAAAGAATATCACCGAACAACGACACCACAAAGTGCTCATCATTGATGGGATAGGGATTCTCATAACCGCCGCGCACGGCATTGCCGTCGCCCGCATCCACCCGGCCAATATCCACTTCGGGGGTAATGTTGCGGATGGCCTCCTGCGCATTGACGCCCCGCCGCCGGTCAATAATGCCGATGCCGCCCCGGCATGGCCCGTTGTGCGCGGTTAACACACACAACACCTTGTCCGTGCCGGGAATCGTGCGGGCCTCCATGAATGTGGCCGGACTCAACACGCGGTTCCCGAAAAACACCTGGAGATTGGTGCCGTCGGGGCGGATGGTCCACAGGCTCTGAATCGGGATGGCGGGCCGATCCACATATTCCCAGCGGCTGTAAATAATGCGGCCGTCTTCGAGTATCATCGGCGTAAAATCATTGAGATAATTGGCGGAAATGCGCGTTACCCGCGCTCCATCCCGATCCATGCGGTGCAGTACGCCCACCGGCGAATTCCAGCAGTAGGCATAGGCGCTTTTGCGGGTGGACAAAAAGACAATATCGCCATCGGGCAGCCAACATGGATTGAAGTTGTAGTGGTCGCCGTGGGTCAGATGAACCGGCTCGCCTCCGTCAAGGGGCATTCGATACACATGGTACGGAGTGGCGGCGTCACGACGCCAACTGAATAATAGATCCCGGGCCTCCCAGCAAAGATCCAGATCAAGCAGCTGGCCTGCTCCGGCATCAAACAGCAAATGCATGTTACCGTCGCCATCCATGCGATACAGACCGCCGCCCGGACGAAAGTCTTCGTTGTGGTAGGTGTATACATGGGACGGGTTCAGCTCATGCCGTTCGATTACAAGCATATCGGTAAAGCCAAATGCGTTGGTGCGCACCTTTGCCGCCAGCGCATCGGAATCTGTAAACGTGACCGGTTCGCCCGGCGCGGGCTGAAACGCGCCGAGTTCTTCGGGCGGCGGCGGCACGCTGTACAGAGCGATCTCGGAAGCGCCCGGATTAGGTCCCGTGTCCGCACGGGTAAACCGCATTGTGAGCGTGTCTGTTTCGATGGGCGTGTCCAGCGCTATGGGCTGCGGCCCGTGACCACGACGCAGGGGCGCGACCATAACGGGCGTGTCATGTTGCCCGTCATACACCTCAACCTCAAGAAAGTTCTCGTCCCAAAGCCACGCGGTGCGCCCGTAGTAAACAATAACGGCAATCGTTACGGGCGTCGGCCACGTATACGTTAATCTTGCGTTGACGGCCTCACCGGCGGGCAGACACCAAGCCGCGCCCGCATCGGCCTGCGACCCCGGCGACGGAACGTGTCCGCTCGCCGTATTCGTCGCGCGGTAGGCCTCATTATACTCGCCACTCGCCACAATGGCGGCTTCGGGCGCGACATTGTGCGCGGCATCGCTGAACCCGGCATACAAAACCATGAACGGCAGCGCCAAAAAGGGTGCCGACCATAGGGTTGTTCGCTGTTGGAAAATTTGCACCTGCCTTCTCCTGCTTCGACGTGTACGGTGTATGCACACCATGAATGTTGCTATTATACACATTATACCCGTATACGCCCGCCTGAATTCGATGCAGGGCGGATTCAGGCCCCGTATCCGGCAACGCACCTTTGCCAATAGGCGGTTCGCATTCCCACGGGTAAGATGGTACAATGGATATGATGACTTGGGTCATGGAAATGTGTATTGCGAACAATAATCTCTGACACCATCATCAAGGACGGCGTTATCGATCCGCCCCCGGCGCGTGCCCATGATATGGGACGTGTGCAAGCGACAACCTGTCGTTTTGTTTGTTGTGATTCGTGGCATACGATGAAAGGTTAGGATGTCAGATGGAATACAGGGTTGTTCTTATCGAAAGCGAGGAAGGGTGGGCGGTCAGTTGTCCTGCTTTGCGCGGATGCCATTCACAAGGAGCGACCCGCGAAGAGGCGCTCAACAATATTTGCGACGCTATTCGAGACTGGATTGACGCGGAAACGGCTGAAGCGGAACAATTCAGGATCATCGAAGAAACAGTGTCTGTCTGACATGCCGAAACTGCCCGGAATAAGCGCACAGGAAGCGGTTCGCGTACTGAGCAAGATCGGCTTTCGAGTCATCCGAGAGGGCAAGCACATTGTCATGTCTGATGGCATGGTGCGGGTGACGCTGCCACGGGCAAACCCAATCAACGCCTTCACCATGGGCGCCATAGCGCGTGACGCGGGGTTAAGTCCCGAAGAATTTCGGAAGCTTCTGTAAAACGCCCTAAAATCCTTCGACGTGTACGGTGTATGCACACCATGAATGTTGCTATTATACACATTATACCCGTATACGCCCACCTGAATTTCGATGCAGGGCGGATTCAGGCCCCGTATCCGGCAACAATGACGGCCCTGTGCTTCCCTGCAAACAAGGAGCCTGTAATCCCGTGAACTGTATACATCTGTTCGGCATTATACTGGTCTGTGTGACGTCTGTTGCGTCGGCCCGCGTGTTTGACGTTACCGAGTTTGGCGCTGTGCCGGACAGCGGCGAGGATGCCGGTCCCGCCATACGCAGCGCGATTGCAAGCGCCATTGCACAGGGCGAACCGGCGACCGTTCGGTTTCCGGCGGGCGTATTCCATATTGCCCCTGATGAGGATGCCGACACGGCGCTGCCGATACGCG
>SKQZ01000151.1 GCA_007118765.1 Candidatus Hydrogenedentota bacterium | reverse complement strand
GCGGTTCTGTTGTTTCAACTGTTCATAAAGCGCCGTGCCGGGGCACGGTGTATAATTCATGAATTGCGTAAGGCTTGAGCCCAACCCAATGGCCCAGTCAATGTCCTGATGAATGTTCTCCTGGGTATGGTGCTCTTGAAACAGGATCATGGACGCCTGCACGATGATGCCCTTTTGCTGCAACGTGCGCACCAGCTCCTTCAGGTCTATCCCCTGGTTCTTCTCATGGCCGCTGGCCTGTGATTCCACGCCTATCCAGACCATGCGCACCCCCAGCCGCACCAGAAAATCCACGCCCAGTGCGCGAATTGTTTCCGCTGAGGAAAACAGATCAAACACATACGGTTTGCCATGCGCCTCCATCGTCTGCAACATCTCACGGGCTCGGGCGGGATGTTTCAGGAAGTTCTCATCCATCACGCTGAATCCCGTCGCCTTGGTTGCCCGCTCTGTTTTGCGACACGCCTCAAATATCTCGGCGCCTGTCTTGAGCAGCGGCTCATAGCACTTGTTAAACTTATGGGAGGTGACACAGAAGGAACACGCATTTTCACAACCAAGACCGGGCATCAGAATCGCGCCGCGCGGGGCGGTGGAGTAACCGTAGATGCGCTCATAGGCCGGGCCGATGAGCGCCGGATGACGCATGGGCGCATCCACATCTTCACCGAAATAGGAGCGCAGCCAGCGTACGCCCTCCCCGTGACATACCTCATCGTGGGGCACATGCTTCTCCAAGTCGGGGATAACCGTACCGTAACCGCCCAGAATGATGGTGACTTCCGGATGATTGTCCCGTATGTAGCGGGCCATGCGACGGGCCTTCAACACGTTGGGCACAATGAAGCTGATGCCCACATGGGTGTACCCCTTCTTCATTTCCCGCTTAAAATCGTCCCACTTCGGAAAGTCGAGTATGGTGGTGGGCGTCGCCAGATTCTCCGCGATCATATACAGCCCGAAGCTCCAGTAGGCCTGCCGGGGGGAGTGGATGCCCTGGCAGCGGGTTATCTGGTTGTTCAACAGTTCCATTTGACAGCCCAGCGCCTCCGCATAGTCGTCTTTGATGCCGTATGGGCCGAACACGGACGTCAGGAGCAGTTTGTTGGGTTGGGTCATGATTCGTTCCTTCGAGTCGTGTGTTGGTTGATGGGTTGCGATTATTCCGGTTCCGGCGGCTCGTAGAAACGCCGCGATTGCGCCGGGTCCCGGACAAAACCGTGAAACAACACTTCCAGAATGACCGGCAGTTCGTCTTGCAGCGGATAATTCCGTCCCGCACGGAACCACTTGCGTGTCACGCCGTCTATAAAGCCCAACACGCCATACGCAACGGTATGAAAGTTGGGCGTTTTGAGGGCGTGCGTCTTGTTCAAGGCCGCAAACCGTTCTTTTACCAGCGGGAAATCGTCCAAAAGATATTCGTAGATGGTCGTCTTGCGGCCCGCGGGGGCGCTCAAGCCTTCCACCTGTATCAGTCGGTACAGCACGTGGTTTTCTTCGATAAAGGCCAGCCAGGAGCGAATAAACGTTTCAATCTGCTCCAAAATATCACTGTCGTCGCCGAAAGCCTCGGCAAAACGCGTCACCAGCGCGCTACTCGTGGCGCGCAACAATTGTTCCAGCAGATCGTCCTTGCTTCGGAAATGGCGGTATAACGTGCCTTTCGCCACCCCCGACGCCTGTGCAATATCGTCCATGGTGGCATGGTGAAAGCCGCGCTCGGAAAACACGCATAGCGCCGCATCGAAAATCTTTTGACGTTTGGCGCCCCGGGCTCGTTTGCGCCGGGCGGCATCGTCACCGTTCGTCGGGGTGCGGCCCCCGGCCAGGGTGCGCCGCAAGCGTTCCGGCGACAGGGTCACGCTGCCAATGCCCAGAGACGCCGATTCAACCAAGGCGGTTTCCAACAGCTCCAACGCCGCCTTTTCAAGGCCCCGCTCCTCAAGATAGGCCAACACGTCCTCAATATGCGTGGACAACCAGTGCCCAACGGCCTCTTCGCCGGTGCCGTCCCGTAACCGCGCCTGCAGGGCGTCGCGCAGAAACCCCCGAAATGCGGCCTGCTTCAACTGACCGTCCGGCGTGAAATAGCGGCCCAGCTCGGCGTAAAACGCAATCCGCCGTCCGCCGGATTGAATGTGGCGCGTCTTATCAGTACTCATGGTCGTGGCTCCTTATTACAAAACTGACCGGTCAGTCAGTAGTGTAGCAAAAAAAAGAACCGCAGGTCAACACGGGAAAAATATGAAAAAGACCGGGACGTGGAAAAGGGTGCAGGCTAACCCGGATATTTCACCGGCTTTCTGTTGCGCCTGCGCATCTTACGCCATCTCAAGCACTTTGCTTGCCCGCCGACTTCGACGTGTCTTAACACGCTGTCAGCCAGCGACCTGCACAAAGCACTTGACCTGACGCAACCTTCGCAGGCTCACGACAAAACCCCGTGAAATATCCGGGTTACGATTGCAGGGCGTGTGCACTGATGCGGTCGGCCGCGCCGCCCTTGGCCCGGAACAGGTTGCGCATGGCCTCGCCAAGCAGCTCGTCCGCATCGAAGGGACGCGAGCCATTGTTGCTTGTCACAATGCCAAAAGACAAGTCCGCGCGGGCATCAACCATGTCTTCCCCGGCAATGGTATCGTTCACTTCCCGGCGAATCTTGTTGGCGTACGCAATGGCGTCTGCCAATTGGATGTGGGGCAGCACGGCCGCAAACTGCATGTCGTCGTAGCGGGCAAGGATATCGAAAGCGCGTGAACTGTTCCGCAAGGCCATGGCCACTTCCACCAGCATATCCTCAAAACACGCCGGGCCGGATGCCGAAGCGCCCGCACCATCCTCCTCCAATTCAAGCATCATGCACGACATGGGATATTGGTAGCGATGCGCTTTTTCAGCCTCTTCCTGCAACCGCTCATACAGAAACCGCCGATTGCGCAGGCCCGTCAACTGGTCGGTATACACGGGGTCGGTCAATAAAAAAGGTCCCGCCACGATATCCGGGGTGTTTTGGCGCGTACGCATCGCCGCATCCACATGAATAATGACGATGGGGATGTTATAGGGTTTCGCAATATAGTCAACCGCGCCCAAATCGTACCCATGGGCCACGTCGCCGGAAGAACCGCGGGCGGTCACAAAAATCACCGGAATATCGCTCGTTGACGGATCGGCTTTTAGGCGGCGACACACTTCATACCCGTTAATATCCGGCAAGCCCACGTCCAGCAGCATCAGATCAATGTCTTCCGTCTCTGCCAAACGCAACGCCTCTTCCCCGGAATAGGCCGCAACGGCGTCATAGCCGAATAATTTCAGCCCATCACATAACACGGTCGCTTCATCTTTGCAATCGTCCACCACCGCTATTTTTATTGTAGATGCCACGATACTATATCCCTATGTCAGACACATGGTGTCGCAAGTGTGCCGTTGGCCACGCTTCCCACATTAGTTTACCCGATATCCGCCAAAATCGCAACTTTTTTTATACGCATACCCGAAAAATTGGTCTCAATACCTCGTAAAACCAGTACATTGCCCGTAAATGTTTCTCTGCGCCGTTGTGCGCGCAACCCTGCTGCAACGCTTGTTATTGACACCATATCGTTGTGTTGGCCATGCAAACGACGAGTGCGCCGGTATGGTTTACAATGTGACCCCGTGACGAAAAAATGGTTGTATTCATAGCCCGTAACCGACGGGATGAATTGGGACGTCTACATCCGTCATAATAACAGGCGTTGATTCTTTGAACACAAACCGCTTGCGCGGCGGACGGATAGCCGGACGCCGCCGGATACGGGAGCATGACCCATGAACGACAAGGCCCCGCTTCTTCAACTGTC
This sequence comes from Candidatus Hydrogenedentota bacterium, assembly GCA_007118765.1. Classification (GTDB taxonomy): domain Bacteria; phylum Hydrogenedentota; class Hydrogenedentia; order Hydrogenedentales; family CAITNO01; genus SLFT01. The sequence goes on along the minus strand of SKQZ01000151.1, from coordinate 11,351 downwards.
CGGGGTTGTAAAAGAATACCCCGCGTCACCGCAACCCTTGCGTGTGTTGCGCGGCATTGATTTTACCTTGAACGCAGGCGAGTGCGCGGCCATTTGGGGCCCGTCCGGGTGCGGCAAGAGCACGCTGCTGAATGTGATGGGCACCTTGGATGCGCCGGAAGCAGGAACAGCGCGTATTCGCGGCACGGACACGAGCGACATGGATACGGCGGAGCTGGCGCGTGTGCGCAATCAGGAACTGGGCTTTGTGTTCCAATTGCATCATCTGCTGCCCCAGTGTACCGCCATTGAAAATGTGGTCATTCCGGCCATGGTGCATGAGAAGCGCGACACGGCGCAGGAACGGGCGCTGGCATTGCTGGAGCGGGTGGGGCTGGGCGAACGCGCACACCATCGTCCGGGGGCATTGTCCGGCGGGGAACGGCAACGGGTCGCGGTGGCCCGGGCGCTCATCAATGAGCCGGCGGTGCTGTTGGCGGACGAACCAACGGGCGCACTCAACGAAGAGGCGGCCACGGAACTGGCCGACCTGTTGGCGGAAGTGCAGCGGGAACGCGCCATGGCCATTGTGATTGTCACGCACGCACGGGAACTCGCAGAACGGTTCGCGCCCATATACGCGTTGCACGGCGGGCGCTTGGAACGACAGGACTAAGCCATGACGCTCCTGAAACTGCTGACACAGGGCATACGCTATCACAAGCGGCTGTATTTGGGCCTGCTTGCGGGCACCATCATTGCCTGCGCCACCGTGACCGGAGCGTTGGCCGTGGGCGACTCGGTGCAGCAGACCCTGCGCTGGATCGCCGAGGCGCGGTTGGGCGGGGTGGGCCATGCCCTGGACTGGGGACACCGATATTTTGACGTGGCGCTGATGACAGCGGTGACGGCGGAACTTGAAACGACGGAAGACACGCCGGCCGCCGTGTTTGCGGTGCGCGGCATGGCGGAGCCCGCCCGCGACCACACCGGGGCGGGACGTCGGCTTAATCGCGCCCATGTATATGGGGTGGACAGCGCCTTTTGGGCGCTCGCTCCGGAACCGGACGACGGCGCATCGCCCAAGCCGCAGGAGGCCTTTGTCAACGAGGCGGCGGCCCGTACGCTGGGAGTGGCCGTGGGAGACGACATCCGCCTGCGGTTGATGCGTCCCGCGCCGATGCCCGCCGAGGCGCCGCTTGCACAGGGGGGCGACGACACCGCCGTGGCAAGGTTGCGTGTGGCGCGGGTGTTAAGCGAAGCGCAATGGGGGCGCTTTTCAATGGTCACCGATCAGGCCATGCCCGCCAATATCTTTGTGGACCGTCACTGGCTTGCCCGGCTGCTCGACATGAGTGACAAGGCGAACATGCTGCTCGCACCAAAAACACTGGACGGCGCACAGCTGCATGCGGCCTTGCGCCGGGCGTGGCAACCCGCGCATGTGGGCTATCGCTTTCGCGAACATGCCGCCGGCGTGACCCAGTTGGAATCAGACCGCCTGTTTATTGAAGATGTCGTGGTCGCGGCGGCGCAGGACATGGGAGAAGCCCGGCCGCTGCTCAAGTACCTGGTGAACAGCATCGCCGCACACGGCAAGAGTACGCCCTATTCTTTTGTCACCGCGGGCGCGGGCCCCGCAGATATGCCGCCGGACGCGGTAGCCGTGAATGAATGGCTGGCAAACGCGCTGGATATTGCAACGGGCGATACGCTGACCATCACGTGGAACGAACCGCTGCCGTCGGGAGAGTTTCAGGAACGCAGTACACAGGCCCCGGTACATGCCGTCCTGTCCATGGACGCGCTGCAACTGGAACAGGATCTGGCGCTGAGTTTTCCCGGACTCAGCGATGTGGACACCTGCCGCGACTGGGACATCGGGCTGCCCCTTGACGAGGAAAAACTGCAAGACGAAGCGAATGAAGCGTACTGGAACGAATACCGGCAAACGCCCAAGTTGATCGCCGATTTTGAAACGGGCCGCGACTGGTGGGGCACGCGCTTTGGCACGGTAATGGCCATTCGATTTGAAGACACGGGCAAAGAAGACGCGACCTCATTGATGCGGGAGCACCTGGACCCCGCCGCCATTGGCCTCGCGTTCCAACCGGCACGGGAAAACGCGCTGCGCGCCGTGGAACAGGCCATGGATTTCGGGCCGTTGTTCATGGGCATGAGCATGTTTCTTATTGCTGCCGCGCTGACGGTGCTGGCGCTGCTCTACGCACATGGCCTGCAAATGCGCGCAGGGGAGATGGGCACGCTCCTGGCCGTGGGCTGGACCCCGCGCCGGGTGCGGGCATGGCTCGCGCTGGAATCGCTGCCGGTGATCATCGCCGGGGTGACGGCGGGCGTACCGGGCGGCGTGGGGTATGCACGGCTGCTGTTATACGGGCTCACGCGGTTCTGGCCGGACGCCGTGGCAGGCACGCCCATCCGTTTTTATGTCGCCGCCACAACGCTGGTGCAGGCCGCCGTTATCGCGGCCCTGTGCGTGTTCATTACGATACTGGTGTGCGCCATACGCGCCGGACGACGCCCCGCACGGGAACTGCTGCAACGCGACTTTACCTCCGGCATGGCCGTGGGCGCGGGCGGGGGATGGCCCGGGCGCATCCTCTGCATGGTCATGATGCTGGTGGTGGGGTTTGCCGTGGTGCAGGCAGTGTTTGTCAGCCGGGACAATCCGGCGCCGTGGTTTTTTGTTTCGGGCGCAGCCGCCCTCACCATGTTGTGTGCCGCCTACGCCACCGTATTGGGCGGCATAATCCGGCGTGAAACCACCGTGGCGCCGCCCCGTTTGTGGCGGCTTGTCCTGACCCAACTGGCACGCAGGCGAAGCCGCAGCGTGGGCATTGCAATCGTTACCGGATGCGGCCTGTTCATGGTCGTGTCCGTGTTCGCCATGCAGGCCGCCATGACCTTTGACCCGCAGGACCCGGCGTCGGGCACGGGCGGCTTCAGCGTGTTTGCAACCACGCAAAGCGGGGTGCGCGGCGATGAAACAGCGCCGCTCGGCCTTTCATGGGACGACATGGTGGCCATGCGGGTATGGGATGGCGACGACGCAGGCTGCCTCAACCTGAATCGCGCACGACAACCTCGGTTGTATGGCGTGGCGCCGGAACGGCTCATCGCGCGAAACGCCTTCGCACGGGAAAATGAGGCCGCCTCGTTATGGGAGTTGCTTTCCCTGTCCTTGGACGACGACGTGATACCCGCCCTGGTGGGCGATACCGACACGGCGCTCTGGGGATTGCAGGCGACGACGGACCCGGAGCGCGGCGACCAGTTCGAGTACATCGGCGACACAGGCGAGGTCTTCCAAGTGCGCACGGTGGGACGGCTGCCCATGCGCCTGTCGGTGTTTCAAGGGGCGCTGCTCATATCGGAAGCGCATTTCACGCGGATGTTCCCCTATGAAGCGGGGTATCGCGCCTTTCTGGTGGATGCGGCGACGCCCGACGAAACCGCCGCACAGCTCAACGAAGAGCACGGTCGGCGCGGGATGGAAGCCACCACGTCGGAAGCGCGGCTCCGGGCGTTTTATGCCGTCGAACGCGCCTATCTCACCCTCTTTCTCGTGCTGGGCGGGATTGGCATGATGCTCGGCGCAGGCGGCGCCGCGGTCATCGTGCTGCGCAACATGGCCGAACGACGCGCCGAATGTGCGCTGCTTATCGCCCTGGGCTATCCCCCGCATGTGGTGCGACGCATGGCCCTCGCGGAAAATGCGCTCCTTGTGGTGGCGGGCATCCTGTTCGGCATTGGCGCCGCAGCACTTGCCGTCATCCCGCTCATGCTGCAAGCCCACGCCGCCGCCAACCTGACCGCCCTCGCCATCATTTGTTGCGCGGTCATCGCCGCCTATCTTGCCACCGTACTTATCGCCACCCGTCTTTACTTAAACACCATGCCCCTTGCGGCGTTGCGAACAGAATAGTACCGGGCCTCTCCCGCCCCGCTCACTGCAAAGGGGCGTGACAAATCATCCGGCGCCGTTCGGTCAGACCGGGCAAAAAAAACACGTGATATACTATAGGTGTATAAACTGGCGGCAATTTCGTGGCGATCAAACAACCGGCGTCTTCGCTGAGGAGGATGGACAATGAAAAGCAATGTATTGTTTGCGGCGCTTCTGCTGGCATTCACGTGCGTGGCCTACGCGCAGCCCACACGGCTGGTAATCCCGGACATAATGGTGGTGGAGGCGGTTGTGGAGCGTACCCATGAACTGGAGTTGGAAGCGGGGGAAAACGAAATAACGTTGGACGCCTTGCCGTTACACGTGCGTCAGGAGTCGGTCATGTTGCGTGAACACGGCGACATGCCGACCGTCAAAATACTGTCGTTAACGCTCCATCGCGAGACAAGCGACAGCAGTCGTTCCATAAAACCGGTTTGGCGGCTCGAAGCGCCTGAAGCGGGCACGTATGTGTTTACCCTCTATTATCTGGTGCATCAGCTAAGTTGGAACGGCGCGTACAGCGTTTTTCTTGCGCCGGACATGAGCACCATCACATTGCAGGGCGCCATTGCGATCCAAAACACCACAACGGAGCAGTATCGTGACGCGGAGGTGGTGCTGGCACAACGCTCCATGCCGTCTGTGCCGTCTCATCAACACGCTGCAACAAGGCACACGCACGGCCATTATTCGCCACTGGGCGCGGGTTTTCGCGATGAGGCTTTGGTGCCGCTTGGCCGGGTGGAGATGCTGGCGGCAAACGCCACAACCAATTTGCCGTTGGTGAACACCGCGCCCATTCCCATCACCCCCTTTCTGCGCTACGAAGATAGTACGCACGTATATGGGCCTCACGCCCACGCCGCCGCACGCGACGGCAAGACGGACGGCGACAATGTGTGGTGGTGTGCGGAGATCCCCAACACGCCGGAGAACGACTTGGGCGTTGCCCTGCCCAAAGGGACGGTGCGGGTATTGCAAAGTCGCGAGGAAGGCATCATACTTCGCACCAGCGGCAACCTCGACGATACGCCGCCGGATGCCCTGCTGGAAATCGCACTGGCGCCGGAGTTCGGCATTACCGTGAAACGGCAGTCGGGAACATTCCACCAGCCGGGCCAACAGCAACTGCTCCATAACGAAGTGGTGGTGTCCAATATGCTCGATGAAGCCCATGAAGTCCGCCTCATCCTGCGGCCCACGGCAGAACATCGGCATCCCACGCATTCGACATGGGAGGGATCTGTTACCGAATCCAGCGACCCCTACACCGTCCGCGACGATGGCAGGCTTGAATTTCTGGTGGAGGTTGCACCCCAATCCCAGCGCAACATCGTCTTCAAAGCAACGCCATAAATACGGGTAAACGGAATGCCGCATGTTCGCCGGGCATCGCGGTGTAACGGACGGAAATGAGTTGTTTTATTGCCCGCTGTTTATGGTAGGATACCTTATGATAACAGCCAAAGGGGTGTTCATTAACCAGTGGCAACAGTGTTTCGTGATGTGCTGTTATGACACGATAGAGGCAAAGCGCTGCACACTGGACAGTCGGGTTGTTGCGTCGGTTGCATCACAGAATCAACAGTTATGGGTACGCCGGTATTGTGTGTATGCGTTGCGGACAAGCAGGACCGGCGATATACATGGTTGAAGGGAGAATGCCGTTATGAAAGAGCCGCTGAGCATGTTTAATCTGGAAGGGAAAACAGCCGTCGTGACCGGTGGCGGTGGCGTGCTGTGCGGGGCCATTGCCGAGGGATTGGCCGCAGCAGGCGCCGCGGTGGCCGTGGGCGATGTGCGCAAAGAGCAGGCGGACGCCTGCGCCCAACGAATTGCCGGGAACGGCGGCAAGGCCAAGGGATATTTTGTGGATGTTTTCAAGGCGGAAACAATTGAAGCTTGCTGCAACGAGGTCATGACGGACTTCGGACGCATAGATATTCTTGTCAATGGCGTGGGCGGCAACATGAAAGGCGCCACGACAAGTGCGGAACAGGATTTCTTCTCGATGCCGGCGGATGCGCTGCGCACCGTCATTGATCTGAACCTGGTGGGCGGCGCCATCGTGCCAACCCAGGTGTTTGCCAAGGCCATGCTGTCCAATCCCGATGGCGGCGTCATTCTTAATGTGTCGTCCATGAACGCCTTTCGGCCATTAACCCGTATTCCCGGATATAGCGCCGCCAAAGCCGCAGTCAGCAATTTTACCCAGTGGCTGGCTGTGCATCTGGCGCAGGAGTACAACCCGAAATTGCGGGTGAACGCCATTGCGCCGGGCTTTTTTCTTACCGAGCAAAACAGGTTTCTGTTGACGGACAAGGAGACGGGCGCGCCGACGGAACGGGGCAGCACCATCATTGCGCACACGCCGCAGGGCCGGTATGGCAGTCCCGAAGATTTGTTGGGCGCCGCCATTTGGCTGGTAAGCGACGCGTCCCGGTTTGTTACGGGCATTGTGCTGCCGGTGGACGGCGGATTCTCCGCGTTTTCCGGTGTGTAGCAACTTTTTGGGCAACCAATGGTATAATCTCTGTGTGACCAATAGCAGGCAGAGCGTAGAAAAGGAGATTCGCGACTATGACCGATGCTGTGGAGCGTTTGAAAACGCATTCCCCGAAACATGATTTTCTGATCGCCATTGACAGTGACGGATGCGCTTTCGATACGATGGAGATTAAGCATAAGGAATGCTTTATCCCCAATATCATCAAGCATTGGGACATGCAACCCATATCGAAGTATGTGCGCGCCGCGGCGGAGTTTGTAAACCTGTATTCCAAATGGCGCGGCGTCAACCGATTCCCCGCGTTGACGAAAACCATTGACCTGCTGGCCGATTGGGATGCCGTGCAGGCACGCGAATGTTCGCTCCCGGAAACGCCCAACCTGCGCCGCTGGATTGAGGAGGAAAGCAAGCTGGGCAACCCCGCGCTACAGGCATGGTGCGATGCCCACAGTCCTGAGGAGGCGCCGGACATGCACCAGGCATTGCGCTGGAGTCTGGCCGTGAATGAAACGGTGGCGGACATTGTGCAGGGCGGATTGCCCCCGTTCCCCTATGTGCGCGAATGCCTTGACAAGGCCCAACCGCGGGCGGACATTATGGTGTGTTCCCAGACTCCTGCCGAGGCGCTCATACGCGAATGGGAAGAGCAGAACATGGATGCGTATGTATTTGCCATCAATGGCCAGGAGATGGGCAAGAAGGCGGAACACATTCAGTTTGCTTCGGAAGGCCGTTACGATAAAAGCCGTATCTTGATGATTGGGGACGCGTTCGGCGATTTGAAGGCGGCACGCGCGAATGAGGCCTTGTTCTTCCCCATTAACCCGGGCGAAGAGGAGCGGTCGTGGCAGCGGTTGTTTGAAGAAGGCTTGGAAAAGTTCTTCGACGGATCCTTTGCCGGCGCGTATGAGGCGGCGTTGATTCAGGAGTTTGAAGCGTTCTTGCCGGAAACCCCGCCATGGAAAACCGAGTCTTAACAAGATAGGAGTGCAGGCGGCGGCGAGGGTGTTGTTAACATGGGCGTCATCTGCTGCGCTACCGCCAGGCGGCGGATGAAACGAGTAAACGCAGCGTAGTTGTAATGATGGTGGTGATGTATCGTTGTGCTGGTTACAACATAAGGGAAACGGCGTACCATGTTAGACAGTAACGCAAAAAGCAAAACCCGAAAGAAGACGTTGTCCCGCGACATAGCCGAGGTCTTGACGCGGCGCATTACGTCGGGCGTCTATCCGGCGGGAAGCAGAATGCCCACCGAACGGCTCCTCTCCATTGAGTTCGGCGTGAATAGACATGCCGTGCGCGAGGCGCTCAAACGGCTGGAAGCAATCGGATTGATCAAGATCAAGCATGGTGCGGGCATTTTTATTGATCGCGTCAGCTTCACGGCAGGCATCGAAATCTTTGACACCTTGCTCACAAATGAAGACGGCACAATCAACCGCTCGTTTATGTGTGATGTGCTGGAGTTCCGCCGTGAAATGGCCCTTACGATTACGCGCAAGGCCGTCGAACGACGCAAGCCCCGCGAACTGGGCAAAATATGCAGGCTTATTGACGACTTGATGTTTGTGCAGGGAAAATACAAGTCGGATGAAGAAGCCCGCATCACGCTGGAATTGTTCGAGGCGATGACCGCCGCCACGCATAATAACGTCTATATGCTGGTGTACAATACCCTCAACCGCATTTTCTGGCATTTGCGGGAAACCTTTAATCTGGTGCTGTTTTACAGTCGCGACGACGTGGACCTGATGAAGAAATTGCGCGATGCCTTTGAGTTTTCAAAGGTCGCCGATGCCGAAGCGGTGGTGTCCCAGTATCTCACGTATTTGGAAGCAGCCATTGAAAAGGAAATGGACGCCGCCGAACAGGACAATGCTACGGACAGATAGCAACGTCGGAAGAAGGATGGTGTATGGGCAAGGCAAGTGATGTCCGCATAACCGGAACAAGGCTCTATTTCCTGCCGGTGCAAACGCGGGTGCCGCTGAAGTTTGGAACGGAAACGTTGACCTATGTTACCTGCGCGCGAGCAGCGGTACAGGTGCAAACCGCCGACGGACGCACCGCCGAGGGATGGGGAGAAACACCGCTCAGCGTGCAATGGGTATGGCCAAGCGCCTTGTCCTATGAAGAACGCCATGAAGCGCTCAAGGCGTTTTGCGTCACGCTAACGGACGCCTTCGCGCAATTTGACAAGGCGGGACATCCCATTGAGGTGGGGCATGCTTTCGTGGAAACCCGGCTGCCCCGGCTGCTCCAAGCCTTTAATGACAACCGACCCGAACAGGAAATGCCGTGGCTGGCGGCCCTGGTATGTTGCAGCGTGTTCGACATCGCATTGCATGACGCCTATGGCATGGTGCATGAGAAACCCGTGTACGAAACCTATAACGCCCAATGGATGAACAACGATTTAAGCGTCATGCTTGTACCCGCCCAGGATGCCCAGGTCACTTTCGAGGGGCGCTACCCCTCGGACTTTCTGTGCTTTCCCCGACCGGAATCGCTGCCGGCGTGGCATCTGGTGGGCGGCATGGATAAACTGCACGAAGACGAACTGGACGGAAGCGAACCGGAGGACGGATATCCGGTGCTCCTGCGCGAATGGATTCGCCGCGACGGATTGACCTGCCTCAAGGTAAAACTGCGGGGAAACGACGCCCCCTGGGATTACCAGCGCTTGTTGCAGGTGGGCGCCATCGCCATGGAAGAAGGGGTGCAGTGGATCACCACCGACTTTAACTGCACCGTCACCAATCCCGCTTATGTCAATGATATTCTCGACCGGCTGCTGGTGGAGGCGCCCCGTCTGTACGGCATGATCCTGTATGTCGAGCAGCCCTTCCCCTATGACCTCGAAAAACACGCCATAGACGTACACAGCGTGTCTGCGCGCAAGCCCCTGTTTATGGATGAAAGCGCACACGATTGGCGCGTGGTCATGCGCGGACGCGCCTTGGGATGGACCGGCGTCGCCCTCAAAACATGCAAAACACAGACCGGCGCGTTGCTCTCCCTGTGCTGGGCGAAGGCGCACGGGATGACGCTCATGGTGCAGGACCTGACCAACCCCATGCTGGCACAAATACCGCACGTGTTGCTGGCCGCTCATGGCGGCACCATCATGGGCGTCGAAACCAATGCCATGCAATTCTATCCCGAAGCCAGCGCTGCCGAAGCGCTGGTGCATCCCGGACTTTATCAGCGCCGGGACGGCTGTGTTGCCTTGTCAACACTGACGGGCAACGGGTTCGGGTATGCCCTCGAACGTATCAAACGCGATCTGCCCGCGCCTGCCCGGTGCGCGGAATCCGACAAAGCCCAATAAGATTTCCGGGCGGTCTTCCCAAACGCCGCTTTGTCAATGTTTATGGGGGTGGCGGCAAGCCTCAGCAGCAGTGATCCCGGTGTCCGCGCGCCCAGATTCGCGGCACAATAACGACGCAATAAATTGCGTCCTTTTTCCGGGAACAAAATCGCCCGATCATGTGTTACAAACAAAATGAAACGGTAGCGGCACACCGTTGTGTTTGTGGTTTATAGGTAAGTATATCTGTCGTGTGTGTACCATCTCACAGCAGGTCCCGTTGTGCCTGGGGCCACGCTGTACGAAACATCCGGCGCACGGTAGTTGAGGAGATTTGCGGGTGACGGCCAAAAAGAACGTGCGCGCAAAAACAGCATCGCGCAAAAAAAAGCAGGACAACCTGTTCGGCTTGCCAAAAGTGTTCAAGCAAAAAATTAAACAATGCGCGAAAGAACAGGGCGATGAATCAAAGCCACAGGTGGTGTTTTTGTGGGCCTGCGTTAATGAAGCAGGATTAACACAAGGCGTCAAAGGGGAGCGCAAAGCAGCCCGGCCCCTTACGCGCGAAGAATGGTTGACCGTGGTGGATGAGGCGGCGTCGCTGGGCGCCAACTGGCTCGTGTTGTCCTTCGGCGCCGACCTGTCGGCATGCGGCGACTTCTGGGGCGTCTGTCAATGGGCGCAACAAGCCCACAACATGATGGTGGGGTTGCATGTCAAATCCGAAAAACTGACCCAACAAGATGTGCGCACCATGATGGACGCGCTCGACATGGAGAAAACTCGCATTCTGGCGCGGAAAGGGGTGCTGGACAACGTGCGCCTCGACGAAGAAGAGCAAAAAGCGCTGGTAGTCTGGGACGCCAATCCCCAGCCCGATGGCGAGCGGCCCAATTGCCAAGGGCCCACACGCATGATCTTTGTCAACGCCCGCGGCGTGTTGTATACCTGCGGCCTCGTCGAAGGCAACGAAGCCTACCGGCTCGGCCACGTGTTCGACACCAAACTGAAACGCATCGTCATGGACCCCCATTTGCCGCATCATGTCGAAGATAACCTGCACTACGTAACACCCGAATGCGACGGCTGCCCCGCACTCATCGCAAACTACTTCTTCGACAACTGCTAGCCCGGATATTTCACCAAGTTTCGTCGTGAGCCTGTGAAGATTGCTCCAGAGCAGGTGCTTTGCGCAGACCGCCCCCACAATACGCCGTGGCAACCGTTCACGAAAACCCGGGACTGTACCAAGCGAGCGCAATAAAACAATCGTCTTTGCGAATCGTAGACGCGGCATCCTGCCGCGCTAACGCGGCTCCAAGCCGCTTCTACTTTATACCGCCCCCTCCCCGTCGTTGCGAGGAGGGCGACAGCCCGACGCGGCAATCTCCCCCACCGTCGTTGCGAGGAGGGCGGTAGCCCGACGCGGCAATCTGGGACATGAGATCGCGTCACGTTGTTCGCGCTGACCGCCCCCCCCCAATACGCCGTGGCAAGCGTGCAGGAAAACCCGGGACTGTACCAAGCGAGCGCAGCGAGACGGGACTGTCCCAGGGTTTCCCACAAGGTTTCCCACAAGG
>SKQZ01000225.1 GCA_007118765.1 Candidatus Hydrogenedentota bacterium | reverse complement strand
GCAACGGCAACCACAGCCAGTAGTTATCTCATTGAAAACGTGAAACATGGTGGACAATCCAAAAAAAATGTTGGCAATTTTGGCATCTTTTATGGTAAACTTTTGAGGTATACTGAACGTTGTTCAGTCGCAGGCCCCGGTTTGTAGGCCTGCTGGTATTTATGTTGTCAAACGAAGTCTGTTTTAGAAACTGCAATACAACAATAAAGGAATTGCACAATGAAGAAACAAGGATTTACACTTATTGAGTTGCTGGTAGTAATCGCTATCATCGGCATCTTGGCGGCGATTTTGTTGCCGGCCTTGGCCCGAGCACGCGAATCAGCGCGGCGCGCCAGTTGTCAGAACAATCTCAGACAGATGGGACTTATTTTCAAGATGTATGCGAACGAAGCGCCGGGCGAAAAATTCCCCTCCATGCAGGCCGGCGTGTTCAATTGGCGCGGTCAGGACATGCGCTCCAGCATAAACCTTTGCCCCAATTTGTTCGCCGTTTATCCGGAATATTTGACCGACCCGTGGATTTTGGTATGTCCGTCAAGTCCCACCGGCTCTGAAATGCAGGAACGGTTCACACCGCCGGACAGCGATGAAACATGCATGCACATGACATGGCCTTCCAGCGATGCCGGTAGCCGATGCGCCAGTACCGGCGACAACAGCTATACCTATCTTGGATGGGTCTTTGACCGCTTTGGCTACAGTAATGGCGCGTTGCCGCTTGACACGATCACTCAAGTTGTTTCAATGTTGCCGGGTGCGACCGAGATCCCGGAGAATGCCCCGACTGAAGGTCCCGCTCAGATTGTGGCCGCGCTCGAAAGTCTCTTCAGTGAACAACTCATTATGGGCATGTTGAATCACGACGGCGCGGCCATAGCAGGGGTGGTGGACAACAACCTGCAGCTGGTAGATGAACATGCGGACCAAGGCAATGCCGGAACGAGCACCATTTACCGGCTCCGCGAAGGGGTCGAGCGCTTCATGATAACGGACATTAACAATCCGGGCGCTTCTGCACAGGCGCAAAGCACCATACCGATTATGTTCGACCATCTGGCGTACATTCCCAGTTTCTTCAACCATATCCCCGGCGGATCAAACGTGCTGTACATGGACGGGCATGTGGTCTTCCTGCGCTATGAAGAGCGAGGCGAAACGTTCTGTAACTCTCTCGTGGCCAATGCCCTTGGCATCGTCTCCGATATCTTCTAATCTGTGCCGGCCACACCGGCCTCGCAGGCGGTATTAAGCGAACACGGCAAACCGACACATGCGAGCGGAGGCAACTGCCTGCTTCCGCTCGCATGTGATACATAAGTTCCGTAGCGCATCGCCCGTAAAGCGCAACGTTACCCATAGCATGCTTACTATGACGGAAGCAACATGAGATAATGCGATGCGGCCACCACCTGCGCCGGTGATTCACAGACAAACGGTGCAATCGCCGCAACCATAACCGTTGTTGCGGCTACGTTGCAACGTCGCGTTTTATCCAATCGCCATCACGATACACACACAGTTCTCGTTCAATGCCGTCCTGCGTTATGCGCATGTTCAGCAGGTGATAGTGGCGATCTTGTCTGGCGAGCCGTGGGCTCAGCGGCGCACCGCCGCCGCCGGTCAGTGTATAACGCACCCCGTCAATAACGGCTGATGCGTAGCCATGAATATGCGCCATGAAGACTTCATCCACGTTGTATTCACATACAATTTCGTGAAAACGTCCCGCGTTCTTCTTGAATCCGCGGCGGTGCGAATCAAGCACAAAGGCCGCCTCAAAAAAAGCCGGGGGGATATGCAGAAACACAAATGAATGCTTGCTCGGAGGTTTCAGTGCCGCCTCCAGAAATTCCAGGTCTTCATCACGCACCCCACGCTTGCCGCTGTTGTTAAACCCCACAAATATGCACGATTCGTGTACAAAAGAAAAACGCTCGCTGCCATAGAGGGCCTTATACGCTGCGAAGTTGTATAGTGGGCCGCGCTCATGATTGCCGGGTACGCAAAACACGGGGAACGTCAGTCCCTCTTCTTCAATCACGCGGATGTGATTGTCCAACAGCTCGCGCGGTGTGCCGCTTCGCACGATATCGCCGGTATGAAAAAGCATGTCCGGCTCCTCCGTACGCGCGCGCTTGTATAGCGCCCGCGAAATCGGCACATTATTGCGGGTGTCACCGAGTACGACAAAATTCCATTGCTGCTGCGGCGCCTCCCGGCGGGGCAGGGCGGCGGCTTGCGCGTCCCACCCATAACGCGCCTGTAACGCTTGCAGTTCGGCAAGACGGTGCGTTGAGGCAGTCATCTTCCAGAGTTTGAGCGCACCCAGCAACAAAAAGAATCCGGCAACACAAGCAAAGGCGAATTCCCAGCCATATTCAACTCCCACCCAAACCAACGGAATAAGACAGATGAGGTAAAAGAGCCGTTTCTTTTTTATCATGGTGGATTCCAGTAAATATGATCAGCGCACGGGCCCAAGCGCCGGGTTTTGTTCGCGCACACTCAATTCCATAATCAGTTGTCGTCGCGTTGCTTCTATGTCGGGTTGGTCCGGGTTCGCCTCAAGCGAGCGTCCGTAAGCCTCTTCCGCCCGCTGTAGATTGCCAATTTGAAGTTGCATGGCCGCCATAAAATTCCACGTCGCGTAGTCATCCGGGGCAAGCGTCACCGCCCGCTGCGCTGCCGGCACGGCGTCGGTAATTCGACCGCCCCGGTACAGCAGTCGTGAATATGCGGCATGGTTGGGGGCCGTATCCTGAAACCAGCCGCCCCGCCGCTCAAATACGAACAAAGCCTTGCGCAACATAATCCGCGTTTCCACATCGTACTGCTGGCCCGCCGCGCCAACCGCGTCGAAGAGAGCCGATGCTTCTTGTATTTGGCCGTCGCGCACGAGCAGCACGGCTTTGCCCAAGCGCGCGCGCACATGCTCGGGCGCCGCGTCCAAGACGGTTTCGTAGTGATCCCGGGCCTGGTCGTACAGCCCTTCCCGATGCAACAGGCAGGCCAATAGAACACGCGCTTCCATGTCGTTGTCATCTTGCGCCAGCACTGCGTTGAAGGCGTCGAAAGCCTTCTCTCGTCCGTAGGGGCCGACTTTCATCCATGCCTCGCCAGCGGCCCGTAGCAACGACAAGTCGTCCGGCCGTTCCCGTAACTTCAGCTCGTATTGCTCCGCCACCAAATCGTAGTATCCCAAGGCATCAAGCGTATCAATATATTCCTGCTGCTTTTCTGCATCCGTGCCGTCGAGAGCGCCTTGTTGCTCGAGCGTACGTTTGCGTTCCAGCAATACGCCGCGGTCTTCCGCAACTCCCGCCTCCAAAGCCGTCTCGGATGCCTGAATATCCATATCCGATGCCATCGCGCCGGGAAGCAACGCCAGTACTACAATAGCCGTTAAGAACCGCATCCGTCCTCCGTATCTTCGGGAAACAATCGCGTCTCAAGCGCATCAAGCAACGAGCCAAAAGTGGCCCGATCCAACGCACTGAGCGCAATGCCTTCGTATTGCCGTACAAGCCCGTCCACTTCGGTCGGGTTACACTTGTCTATTTTGTTAAACACCGTAATCATCGGTTTATAGTCCAGCTCCAGTGCGCGGATGGTTTCAAGGACCGTGTCAATTTTTTCCGAAACATCCGGGCTGCTCACATCTACAATATGCAACAGTACGTCCGCCTCGTGCAACTCCTCAAAGGTCGTCCGAAATGCGGCCAGCAAATCCTTGGGCAGATTGCGAATGAAGCCCACCGTATCCGTGATAATAACCTCCCTTTCCCGTGGGAATCGCAGCCGACGCGAAACAGGGTTCAAGGTGGCGAATAGGAAGTCTTTGGCCACAACGTCGCTGTTGGTAAGATTATTGAGGAGTGTTGACTTCCCTGCGTTGGTATACCCCACCACGGCCACGGTGGGCGTTCCCTTGTCTTTTCGCGGACGCCGCCGCAATCGTCTGCGTTTGCCGAGCTGCTCCACTTCGCGCTCAAGCCGGGCAATACGGTCGCGCGCGCGGCGTCGGTCAATCTCAAGTTTGGTTTCGCCGGGGCCGCGGCCGCCGATGCCCCCCGTCAATCGCGACAACGCCGCCTGTTTCATGTTCAATATGGGCAACAGATACCGTAATTGCGCCAGTTCCACCTGTAACTTGCCCTCGCGCGTCTCGGCGTGTTGTGCAAAAATATCCAGAATAACCTGGGTACGATCCAACACTTTGAGATCGGTGAAGTCAGACAGGGAGCGCACCTGAGAGGGCGACAGGTTCAGATCGAAAACCAACAGCTCCGCGCCTTTTTGCATCGCTGTAATCACAACCGACTGCATTTTGCCGCGTCCCATCACAAAACGCGGATCGAGCGGTCGGCGCTGTTTGAATTCGTGGACAACGTCTATCCCCGCGCTTTGCGCCAGTTCGCGCAATTCCAGCATGGAATCCTGCGCCAATGACGGCGGGAGTGTGGACACGTGTATCAGAATAGCGCGGTC
>SKQZ01000477.1 GCA_007118765.1 Candidatus Hydrogenedentota bacterium | reverse complement strand
GTGTACTAACACGCTGTCAGCCGGCGGCCTGCGCAAAACACCTGCTCTGGCGCAATCTTCACAGGCTCACGACGAAACCTGATGAAATATCCGGGTTAACCTTTCCGGGGCGCACAATGCCTTAGTTTGCATCTGCCTTGCCACACAAGCATAATACAGGGACATGCGCTGTTACGTTATTCCCAAATAGATGAACGGTAATGTTCAATAAGGAGAATGTTTCAAATGGCTGAACACACGACGCGACGGGATTTCTTAAAAACCACCGCAGGCGCCGCGGTTTCATTGGGTGCGCTTGGTTACGCGAAAAGCGCGGGAGCAAATGATCGGCTTTCTGTAGGCATGATTGGTTGCGGGAGTCGGAGTCGTGGTGCGATTATGCCGCCGTTAAACCATCTGTCGGAAAAGATGAACCTTGAGATTACGGCAGTGTGCGACCCGTGGGGGTCTGTGCGCAAAGAAGCGGCGGCAATGTGCAAGGATTGGTTTGGCCGCGAGCCTCGCCAGTATACGTCACATCGGGAACTGCTCGATCAGGGGGATATTGATCTGGTTGTCATTGTCAGCTGTGATCACCAACATGCCACGCAATTGAAAGATGCGGCGGAAGCGAAGAAGGACGTTTACTGCGAGAAGCCGCTGGCAAAGAATCTGGAGGAGCTGAACGCGGCGTATGATGCCGTCAAAGCCAATGACATCATTGTGCAGGCCGGCACACAAGTGCGTAGCCGTCCGAGCATTGAGGCGGCACGACAATTTTTTGCCACGGGCGAGCTGGGGGTGCTTTCGCGGGTGGAGCAAATCCGGAACGCCGATCGCCCCTATTGGTATCAGTATATTCGCGACGTGGAGGAAGATGATGTTGACTGGCCGGAGTTCTTGTTTGGACTGCCCATGCGCCCCTTTGATCCGGTGACGTATTCCGGTTGGTATGGGTATCGTGAGTTCTCGGACGGCCCCATCCCCGGACTGGGCAGCCATTTCATCGATTTGGTTCATTGCATTACGGGCGCAACCTTTCCGCACAGCTGTGTGGCGCTCAGCGGCATACACACATGGAAAGATGAGCACAACTTTGATGCGCCCGATCATGCCACCGCCGTGTGGGAGTACCCCGAAGGGTTCAAAGCCCATTATTCCACCAACTTCGGCAATGGCAGCGGCAACCGCATGAATTTCTACGGCAATAACGGCGTGCTGGATATTTCCGGCTGGAGCACGGCTCATGTGTCTCGGGAAGGTATTCGCGGTGAAACTCGCGAAGACAGGGAACGTGTCCAACTTGAGGATATTGAGCGTCCTGATCATGTGGAAGATTGGCTGCAATGTGTGCGTGACCGCAAGGCGCCCAACGCGGACATCGAAGCGGGTTATCAACATGCTGTTGCCTGCCTTATGGGCGTGATCGCCTCGGACACGGGACAACGTCAGGTATTTGATCCTGAAACACGCACCATCAAGGCCGGTTAAATCACAATCTGCGTGATGTTTTAACAAAAGCCCAAGCAGGCAGGCATTACCGAATACACTTGTGTGATAAGGCCATCATTTGTCGCATTAAATAATGGCTACGGGGTTGGTTGGCGATTGTTTTGTCGTGCTGCATTGGCCAAGTCCAAGAGGTGGTGGATTAAATCAAGGACTTCCGTATCGTCCACCATCTTTTCAATATATGTCATGGCTTCAGCAGGGTTGCCATGCAACGTCAATGCATGGACGAGATTCCGTGCTGCCGGTTCATAGGCGGGTGCAACCCTGAGTATCCGGACGAGGTATTCTATGCCTTCATTTATGCGTCCAAGGCCAATCAATGCTCGTGCGTACAGCCGTTGCATATCTAACGTGGGTTGTTCTGCCAGCAAAGGCTCCAGCAGCGAAAGTGTTTCTTCATAGCGTCCGCTCCGATGTGCGGCAATGGCATAATTGAATCGCCAACGCGGATTTTCCGGTTCGAGATTAAATGCGGATTGAAAATGATTATACGCTTCCTCATGTTGCCCTTCATCGGCACGTATGATGCCCAAAAATGTATGGGCAAGGGCACTCCTGTTATCAGTTATGGCCAGGCCACGCAGTGCGATGGCCTCTGTATCACGAACAAAGCCACCCTGCCAGAAACAGAGTACTGCCAGAATTAACGAAATTACTGTCAGAGTTGCCCAATAGCGGCGCGTGTTTTCCGGGGGCGTATCGGGTTCTGTATGGGAACGACTCCGGAAGGCCCACTCGTATAGGCAATAGGCGCCAATCAGATAAAGCCCAATGCCCGGTACATACAAATATCTCAACGCGATGGATTCCCACGCGTAGCGCACAATACCGCTTACTGGCAATAGAAAGAAGAAAAACCAGCCCCAGCCAACAATGAACCACGGGCGTTTCCACATCATCGCGATGGCGCCGCCGGTAATGGCCAGCAACAGCAACAAGGATGCCAGCACGGCAGGCGCCGTTGGAACGGTGAAGGGATAGCCGCCTGTATAGCGGATGGGATACACCATGTGTCCTATATAGCGGGTGTAATCAATGATGGCTACGCCCACGTTGTACAAACTGAAAGTTATGTCTTCACCGCCATCATGGACAAATTCTGACTTGCCGAAAAAAGCGAAGAAGATACCCAAGCCTGAAAGAGCGAACCAAGGGGCTTTTTCAAGAATTAACGCTCCGGCTCGGATCAGCGTCTTGATAGGTTTCTTGACAGACAACTCAATGCGGTCCAGAGGCCAGTAATCCAACAGGAGCATGCCCACTGGCAGCATGACGATGCCTTGCTTGCAAAACAACCCGATTGTCATAAACAGCAATGAAAGGAGGGCAGGAGCGGCGCGTTGGAAGGTGGCTTCTGAAGAGGTCGCCGCCTTGTTTTGTTTCTGTTGCGTTTTATTATTTGTGGCGACAGGGTTATGGGGGTGGGGTGTATAAACCCAACCACTGTTTCCGACACATCCCGCTGGAAAAATAAAGGCCCTTTGGGTATACCGTCGGTACATTTCCAAACTGGCCAACATAAATACGGTCATTGAAATATCGTTGCGACACACAATGATGCATGCCGTCATTGATTGGATGGGATGTATACAAAAAAATAATCCTGCGGCAACCGCCACGGGAAAATTATTGGTGAATCGCTTAACAACAATATAGAAGAGGCAACTGCAGACAAGATGCCAAGCCACCGTCATAAGGTGAAAGCCGCCCACCCAATCGCCAAAAAGAGAGCGATCAAGCATAAACATCACAGTAGGCAGCGGCATGTAAAGCCCCGTGTTGGGGTTCATGAATGCCCAGTAAATCCCCTCAAGCGATAGGCCTGCCATCACGTTGGGATTATCGAAAATAATCAGGGGTTCATCGTATAGCAAATAGTCAAATGTTACAGCGCGGCCATAGACAAGAAGCCCAAGACCAAGGATACATGCGAGCGCAAGCACATCCTGCTTGCGTGGATTTGTCGCCGTCTGTGTGGCGGGATGCGGGGTGTTTTTAGGCGGATTTTGTTTCTTGCGTTTCATGGGAAAAGTATAGGTCAGGCGATTGTCATGAGACAAATTGTTGCCTGCTGTCGCTAAATGCAAATGAACGTATAGCCACTCCTAAGTGCCATTATCGCGTCTAACGCTTATTTGTGTTACGATATGCTTTCTAAAGGGACACGACAGCATCGTGTCCAGCGAATTACAAGGCGTTATTGTGATGAAGAAGCATAAGAAGAAAACGGCCGAATCTGTCCAGTCCACCGTTGTTGTTAACAAGAGCCCTTATTTGGCAATGGCGTTTATTATAGTGCTTGTGTTCCTTGTGTTTGGGCGCAGCGTTACATTTGACTATATCGCATCTGACGTGCCGAATGTCGTGTTCGAAAACCCGAACATAATGACGGGTTTATTGCCGGAAAACATACTCTGGTCATTCACGACGCCCAATTATGGGTTGTATATGCCGTTACCAAACCTGACGTTTATGCTTGACAGTGATCTGTTCGGCGATTGGGTGGGCGGCTTTCACCTTATGACGGTGGCTTGGCATGCGCTGTGCATGTGCATATTCTTTTGGGTGATGTTCCGGTTGACTGGCCAGTTTGCCGCTTCCTTTGCCGCTACGCTAATCATGAGTGTACATCCCCTGCAAATAATAACCGTATGTCAAGTGGCGCCCCGGCTGGAAATCATGCAGGCTGTCTTCATGTTGTTGAGCATTGAAGCCTATCGGCGCTATGTAACAGGCGACAATAAACGGGCGTACGGCTTTTCACTGCTTTTCATGCTCTTGTCTCTTATGTGTAAGCAGATGGTTGTGGTGCTCCCGTGTATCTTGCTTTTGCTTGATTATTGGCCGCTGAAACGGTTTGATCTGTCTTTTCGTGCGCCGCGAGAAACGGTTCGCCAGTTTTCCAGACTTATGCTCGAAAAAGCGCCGTTTTTCGTCTTGTCGCTGGTGGGGGTCGGGTTGGCATTTTACGGAAAGGCAGGTATGTTGTCTGAGTTCGGAATGGAACAGATGACGCTG
>SKQZ01000464.1 GCA_007118765.1 Candidatus Hydrogenedentota bacterium | reverse complement strand
GGATACGGTGATGCCGTCGCCCGGCGCGGTTTGTCCGGCAATGGTGATATAGGGGTGCATCACTTCGATACGCGACTTCAAGTGTATTGTGCCGGACACATCAAAAATAACAATGCGCGGCCCTTCCGCTTCCGCCGCCTCCCGCAACGAACCCGGGCCGCTGTCGTTCAGGTTGGTGACGCGGTACAGTTGGCCGCCACGCCCGCCAAAGGCATGGGCGCCAAACCCCTCGGCGCCGGGAAAAGCGGGCACCCTCGGCCCATGGGTCGAAATATCCGCTGCAGGCAGTCCGCTGTCGTCGTCACCGCGATACCACCGATCTCTTGTGGCTATCATGCACTCCCGCAAACCGGGCTCGCCCCATTCCAACGGCGGAATGGGTACATCGGCATGGTTCGACGTCGCTTCGTCAGCAGCAGCCGACACCACAACGCCCAGCAGCGCCAACACCACTGCAAACAGCCGCGCACCTCGCATCACACTATCCTCTGTGGCCATGTCCATATCCTGTTCTCCTTATACGTTTTTCCCGCGCCCGCGCCCGGATAACGGTCTGGTTGACACGAACGCAACACAAGGCCAACATGCCAAACCCAACGCGCAGCGCGCAATGTCCTGTCAGCGGCTACGATGGGGATAACGAAAACTCAATGGTGAGTATCTTCTTTTTATCCGCGCGGAGGGGGATGCGATTGTCTTGCACGGGCAACGGCTCAATGCGGTCTTCGTTCATATTGGCCAGCCATGCCTCCGTCACATTCTTGAAACACACCAGTGCGCCGTCAACGGTTTCCGCCGTGGGGTTGAACACGCGTATGACATAATTGCCGGGTTTGTCCTCGGCCTGTTTAAGCGCGGCCACCTGCAACTGGTCGCCTTCGACGGAGAGGAAGCTCATGGACTTCGGCAGCGTGCCTTCGTGGGGCCCTGCCTGTGCCGGTTCAAGGGGCAGGTTCATGTCCTCCGCCTCGCGGTATACGCCGTTGGTCCAGTCGCCTGTATGGGGATAAAGCGCATAGCGCCATTCAAACTCGCCGATGCACTGGGCGCGCTCCATATCGGGGTACGTTTCCCAGCGTCCGAAGACCGGGGAATTGCGGTAGGTAAAGCCGCGCATGAGCGTAATGGCAAGGGGCCGGTCTTCCATGTCCATCGCCTCATACTCGCGCAGCCCGGAATTGTTGACAACGGCAAAGCCGACCTCGCCGTCGGTCATGTCCACAAAGCGATGCATGGGATATTGCGGATTGGGATGGCCATAATAGGGGCTTGTCTCCTTGATGTGGATGTCCCGCCCGATAACGTCATACGCAATTTCTGCATCCGTGCGGTCACAATCAAGGCGGGTGGGGAACACCACGCGCAGACGATGATGCTTGCAGCTGTTGGTAAAACTGGTGCACACATCCAGACGCCTGGCCCCCGCACGGAGCGTAAACCGGCTGGTCACAATCATTTCGCGACGCTCGGCGGTGCGGCCGGTATCGGTCAGGTCGCCTTCGCGGAAATCCACATACGGTTCGTCTTCCACGCTCACCGGAATCTGCAGGTGGTAATCCACGCGTATGCGCGCACACAACGGCCCCGCCTCCTCCACCGCAATGTGACACGGCGCCCCGTGCGACGTGATGATTTCGTCCCGTTCCGGCGGCTGATGCACCCAGGAGTGCCCCGTTTCGCCGCTGTCCTCCAGATAATGCAATCCGCTGAAGGTGCGGCCCGTTTCCTTATGGGTCATGTCGAGTGTGCCGTCGCTGTTGAACGCGACGCGCAGATAGTCGTTTTCGAGCACATTGGTTTCCGGTACGAGTGTGCCGGGTTCATACGCAAAACGGGGCGTGCGCACCACGTGATAGGTGCCGTATCCGTAGGCGGGTATCTCTTCGGTTTCCACGTGACAACGGACGCGCTCCGTGCGCAGCTCCACTGAAATATCCTGCAGGTTGCGCACAAGCACGCCCATGGGATACTTTTCCTGTTTCTGCAGGCGCAGCGTCTTGCTGCCGTCGGGCGTTTGCAATGCGAACGCCTCGTAGCCCATCGCGTCGGGCATGTCCACCAGACACGACACCACCGCCCTGCGCGGAAAGGGGCACGGATTAAACACGGTGACCACGCTGTCCGTGGCGGGCAGGTCGCTGTTGTCAATCTGAATCTGGACGGACTCAAATGCGCGGCGCGTTAGCCCGTCGGCAATGGTGTTAATCTGATCGAAGCGGAACAATGAGTCCTTTTCCATTTGATCAATGCCGGCGCCGGTAATGGTGTCGTGGGGATGATTCTGCAGCAGGAACCGCCAGGCACGGTCGAAGGCGGGCTTGAGGTATTCGCCGCCAATCATGGACGCCAGCGCGGACCACGGCTCGCTGCGACGCTGTAAATTCACTTCCGCACGGTGATTGTGTTGTTTGAGCAATGGCCGGGCGCTGATAACATCGCCAAAGAGATGCGTCCATTCGCCCGTGGCGCCGGGATCGCGAAACTCGCCGCGCAAAACAACCGGATCTTTTACTTCGCGGCCCATGGCCTCCATATACGTGTTAAGGTCGGAAAAGCGGATGTCGTGCTCCGGCAACAGCTCCTGGCAAAGCTTCATGATGCGCGACTCCTCGGGATCGGGATTCGACGAATCAAAGCCCTGCATGCACACAATATGGCTGGTGGTGAAGTGCTCGGATTCATCACGCACCAACTTGAGCAGCTGTTCGCGGATGGGGCCGTCATTCCATTGCTTCTTCTTGTCGTCAAGCACGTAATAATGTTCGCGGGGGCGGCTGTCATCAATTAGCCGGAACGGCGCGGCGCCGCGATCCCAGTCATAACGACGGAATACGTCGTCCGAACCATAACGCAGCACACGGTAAATGTACATATAGTAGCTGAAACGGCTCATGCACCCGAACCGCGATCCCAACAATCGCGACCCGTCCGGCCCCTCAAGCACATATTCGCACTTGGGCGTGTTGATGCCGCGATAGAAGATGATGTCGCCAATGCCAAAGCCCTGATAGATTTGCGGTATCTGCGAGGTCTGGCCGTAGCTGAAGGGGGTGTACCCGCTTTTGGTGACCTTCCCCAGGGCCTGCGCCGTGCGGTGACCCATCAGCAGGTTGCGCACAAGCGATTCGCCGTTGCAGATATACTCCTCAGGCAACGAATACCACGGGCCCACCTTCAAACGACCGCTTTTGACGTGCTTTTCGATAATCGGACGTTTCTCCGGGCGCAGCTCAAGATAATCCTCCACACAGAGGGTTTGCGAATCCATGGTGAACGAAGTGAACTCGGGATCGCTTTCAAGCAGATCAAGCAGCTCGTCCATAAACTTCAACAACAACAGTCGGGTCTCTTCAAACGGATACCCCCACTCACGATCCCAGTGGGAGTTGGAAACAACATGTATGGTTTTACGTTCTTGCGTCATAATATGGGGTGCTCCGTGGTTGTGCTGATACTACAGTATGCTATGGGAGAGGGCTGTCGGCAGGCAAAGGGTTGGCGGCGACGCAACACAGCGCGGCCACGGCCAACATGACGACTTCCCCTGATTCCTGTTCTCCCGTAACTATGCCACAGGCGCTTGTCGTTCTACAACCTTGCACGCCTGCAACAACCCAGAAATTCCATAAAACTTGCCCTCGCACCGGGAATAAGGTATAATTCATACACGTTTACTTGATACCTTTATTGGGAGAGTTTGGGCATGAAAACATTGACGGCTGCCAAATTGCTGGCGACCATAGGCCTTGTAGTCACAGTGGCCATGTTTTCCGGCTGTATACGCCGTACCAGCGATCCCGTGCCGGAAGAGACCGAGTTCATCGCCGACAAAATCACCCTCTCAAATGCTGTGGGCGCCGTGAATGTTACCGGCAACGCCAACCGCATTATCCATTCCCGGGTACAGGTCGAAAAACGGGTGCAAACCTACAGCCTCTTCGGTCTGGCAAACCCCGACAATTATTTGGACCGCGTGGAGGTGTATCAAGGGGTGAAACAAGGCGAACTGCATATCGCCGTGTCCGTGAAGCCCTTGCCCTTCCTTGAGCGCCTTTTCGTAAAAGTGTCGCCCCGCGTTCAATTTGATCTTGCCACGCCCGTGGCGATGACCACCGATGTTGCGCTCGACGTGGGCGATGTTTCAATCAACAACCTCGTGGGCGAGGTGACCGCCAAGGTGGATGTGGGCGAAATGGCCGTGGATTCAACACTCGGCATCTTCGGCAGCCAATCCTACACCGTCAATATCGGCAG
This sequence comes from Candidatus Hydrogenedentota bacterium, assembly GCA_007118765.1. GTDB lineage: Bacteria > Hydrogenedentota > Hydrogenedentia > Hydrogenedentales > CAITNO01 > SLFT01. The sequence goes on along the minus strand of SKQZ01000464.1, from coordinate 265 downwards.
CCTGGACATGCAATTGCCCAAAGACATGCCGCTCCGCTATGACCTCGAAACGTCCATGGGCTCCATTGACCACAGCGGGTTCGACATGGATGTTGAACGGCGCTTCCTGGGCGCACGCGCCACCGGCGCCATGGGCATGACCGTTACGCCCTCCTTTGTCAAGGGACGTGTCAATATCGGCAGCATCAATTTCCGCGGCAAGTAAGGACAAGACGCGGCAATGCGCCACACCCACCGCGCCCGGCGGCAGCCAAAAGGCGCAGCG
>SKQZ01000093.1 GCA_007118765.1 Candidatus Hydrogenedentota bacterium | reverse complement strand
TTCAGAGTAAGTACAACGGCGGGTATTATGCGTTTACATAAACAAAGTATAATGCCGGTGGACGTGTTGTGATGCGTGGCGCGGCACAACAACAGCGGCGAAAGGAGCAGTACTATGAACGGAAAACAATGCAGCATGATAGTGTTGGTGTGCGTCATCTGCACACTGGTTTCCGGCGCACCGGACTCCGATGCGTATGCGCAGGATGACATTAACAGTTCGCGGCGCAATGCGATTGTGCGGGCCATTGAAGAAGTGACGGCATCGGTGGTAACCATCAACGTGGTGGAAATACGCCGGGAACGGGTAGTGGATCCCTTCTTTCATAATTTTATGGGGCTGTTTGATTTTCATTTTCAGCGGCCCCGTGTGCGCGGTCGTGCTGTCGAGAGCATCGGCACGGGATTCATCTTCGATGATCGCGGCCACATTCTCACCAACTACCATGTAATCGAAAAGGCGGATCGCATTACGTCAGTATCCTTGTCCGACGGGCGGCATGTGGATGTGGACGTAGTCGGCGCGGACGAGCGCACCGATATTGCGGTTCTGCGCGCCCAATCCGACGATGTCTTGCCCCATGTACGCCTGGGTGATTCCGACGACCTGTATATCGGCGAGTGGGTTATTGCCATTGGCAATCCCTTTGGCGCCATGATACAAGACCCGCAACCCAGCGTTAGCGTTGGCGTGGTATCGGCGAACCACCGGCGCGTCCGCCGCGAAGTGGGCGGCGGCGACCGGTTGTATCAGGGCATGATACAAACGGATGCGGCCATCAACCCCGGCAACAGCGGCGGTCCTCTTGTTAACGCACATGGCGACGTGGTGGGTGTTAGCACCATGCTCTTCTCGAAGACGGGCGGTCATCAAGGCATCGGATTTGCCATCCCGGTAAATCGCGCACGCCGTGTGGCCGACGAGATCATACGGTATGGACGCCGCCGTAATCCCTGGTTCGGGTTTCGTGGCGAGGCGGTGCAGCAGGTGAATCCCTACACACTGCAACAGCTGGACATAGAGGCCGAATCAGGCGTGTTGGTAACGGAAATCCATCAGTCCAGTCCGGCCTACAAGGCGGGCTTGGAGCCTGGCGATGTCATTGTTGCCGTGAACGATGAACCCGTGGAGCATCCCCTTGACATTGATTACATTAACTGGGGACTTTTCATTGGCGACCGGGTAACGCTTGATATAGACCGGCAGGGTCAACAGTTTCGCATTTCCTTCCATGTGGAAGAAGTAGGGGTGCTTACGGGTTGACCGCCGCGCCATTTAACGAAATATCCGGCGTGTGGGACATGTCCATATCCGTATCCGCTCGCCACAATTGAACATGGGGGTGTCCCTGATTGCGCGACAGTTAGCCCGGATATTTCATCACGTTTCGTCGTGAGCCTGTGAAGATTGCGCCAGAGCAGGTGTTTTGCGCAGGTCGCCGGCTGACAGCGTGTTAGTACACGTCGAAGTCGGCGGGCAAGCAAAGTGCCTGCTCTGGTGTAAGATTCGCAGGAGCAATAGAAATCTTGTGAAATATGCGGGTTAGGCTATGCAAGCGACGCGGTTACTGTAACAAGGCAATTCCCGTCATGTCGTATTGCCATATGCGTCCGCCAAGGGCAATGCCATTCACATAACTGACGGTTGGCAACAGAAAGACGCGGCGCAGGGCGGTCTCAGAGGCGGTGAGCGCGCCGGTGTGACCGATATGAAACAGCAATGTAGTGTCCCCGCCGCCTGACAATAAGTCTGCCACCAGCAGCACGGCATAGAGCGGTTCCACCACGCCTTGTTCCGCGAGCATGATTGCCGCCTCCAGCAAGGCCTCGCTGTTGGCCAGCCACTGAGCGCCCAAATAAGCCAGAAACATGTCCGGCGTTCCGCGCATCAGAACGTCCTGCGGCGCCAATTGGGCGAGGGGGGCCGCCGGCATTGCGATGGCCACATGCATGACGGCGGCGGCGCGTTGCGCAAGGTGTTGCCGTTCCGGCAGGCGGGAAGCCACGATAGCGCGCATAACCTGTTCCAGTGCCATCATGGTGAACTCCGGCACGGGCGGTTGAGGCACGTAAGGGGGTTGTTCCGACAAATCGCGCATCATTTCGGTGGGCGCGAAGGGGATGTCAATCGCCATGCCCGGCAGCCGTAACGGCGTGTCCATTGCAGTGAATGGCAATGCATCGGGAACAAACAAAACGGCAATATGATGCAGTCGGTTGGGAATGGCGGAAAAGATGCTTTCCAGATTGCTCCTGTGGGCGTCGGATAACTGGTCGCCGTCAAAAAGCCATACGTCCGTTGCGTTGACAAAGTGTGCCATGCCCGACGGAATCTCCAGCCACCGGTCAATCTCGTTCTCCTCCTTGAATACGGCAAGCGTTACACAGCATTGCATGGCGGCAACCAGAATGTCCACAGACGAATACATATCACCGCGCAGATGGGGCGTCAGGGGAACGGGTCGCCCCCGTAAAGCATCGTTAATGCCGTCGGCAATATCATCCATCTCTATTACGCCGTCCGATGCGTATAGCCCTTCCAGAAAAAGCAGCGCCGGCGTAAGCGAATCCGGACCCGTGGCAACATGCTCCCAATAATTTCGTATGGCCGCCGCAGATAGGGAGGCGGCAAAACGTGTCACGCGTGTGGCGCTGGCGCTGCTGAAAACGATATGGGCGTGAAGATTCGTGGCATGGTATTCTGTGAAAGGATAGGTCTCAAAAAACAGGTCAAAGGCCTGTATCCGCTTCTCAATATCAGGAGCGTCCCGCATGACATAATCCAACAAATACGTGGATTCCTCTGTCATCGGTTCGGCCCCAAGGGTTACCAATTCCTGGAAGAGCCTGTCTTGGTCATTTACATCGGTCGTGTCGCCATCGGTTGCAAATGCGGTAAACGCTGTCACGATGGTCAAGACCAGTAGTACTGCGAGACGCATATACCCACCCTGTTATTGTTTATACGACGCCGGTTGCCGGTGAAGCGTGACAACATCCGCATAAAGATGCGTGTCTGCCGGCAGAAACGGGAGCGGAGACATGACGCACCGGCGGATATTGCATACTTCCTTTACATATGCACATTATAACGCACTGTGACGCGTATGTGTATACAGGCGCCGCGCCATGCAGGCCGGGCGGAGTGTTACGGTTTGAACTCTTTGCCTGTGATGCGCTCGTACTCTTCCCACGATTCAAACTTATGATCCCGTTCATCCAAACTGATGCGACGGAACAGGTCCGCCATGGTCGTGACCTTCGGGTAGTACTCGAAGTATTCCGTATCAATGGTTTCTTCTTCCCATTTGGGATGATCAACCACCGCTTGGGCATATTCCCGCTCGGCGTGGCTTTCAAAGCGGGCGTTCATGTCAAACGACCATTCAGGCCGCAGCCGGTACATGATACGGGTTAAAAAATAGTAGCCAAAGGCGAGGAAACGGGGCAACAGAAAATGTTTCAGAAAGTGCCGTTTCATCCCCTTTTGCCGCATCAAGTCCTCAAGAATAAACATGTGCCATTGTTCATTGTCCTGTGACTTGCGACCGAGGTTGATATGATGCCAGGCGTGATCAGCGTCAGTTTTGCTCGCATACGCAGGGTTCGCATATTGGCGGGTCAGCCGCAGGTAGGAACCCACTTCCCACGCCCAATAGGGATAACGCGCCAGAATCTCAATGACCAGAAACTTGTCTATTTCCCGTGCCTTGCCATAGATAAGGTCCATGGCGGCAAACATGCAGCGCAAGATGATGTTGGCATGCAGCCCTTCATCTTCCAGCGTCTTTTTCCACTCGGCATGCAGATCCATCTCTTTGCCAATGGTGTATTCAAATCGTGACATGAGACTATACCCTTTCTTTATCGCGGCTGTTATTGGTAAATATTATCATGAAGGGGCGCAACCGGGCAACTGCAAGGGAAGACGCCGGGACAGAAACACAGAGACACAAGCGCTATCCGGCATCCTTAATTTTGCGTACCGGGCGCTTACCGCTGATACCTGTGCCACAAAGACCCAACGTGCACGACCTATGAAAACGCAAAGCCTCTATGTCCAACGCTTATAATCAGTCGTTCGAGATAAGCGATTCGTTTTCGGTGGCGGCGCGCATCACCGAAACAATGCTTGGCCGCGGATTATTCTGATTAAAGAGGTTGAACATAAACCCGTTGTCAATTTCGTGACCCTTCATGGTGCAGTCGGAGTCCATAAAAATGGGGCCTTTGAACGCCGCGTCCAAACGGACGGGTTGGTCATAGGAGAAATCCTGAATGTGCGCCAGGCACCGGCACAAGCACCACATGCCATGGACGATGTCGCGCTTGAACCCGAACAATTTGGCTAGAAACTTTGATACGTGGATGGGGTTGTAATCGCCCGTTATTTTTGCGTATCGCTTCCCCATGTTCGCAGGCACATGCCATTGGGCTTCGAGGGTGGGGTCGCCGAGTTCGTCAAATTGCGACAAGGGATGGGGATCGCCGGCCGTGCCAAACTGCTTCCCGCGGAAAATATAGGAGCTTACGCTTTCCCAGATACAGGCATCATCGGCGCGCAACGTGGTGGTAATGTCGGTTT
>SKQZ01000130.1 GCA_007118765.1 Candidatus Hydrogenedentota bacterium | reverse complement strand
GGGCCGGAGGCAGGCGACACTTCCGAGACGCTCATGCTCTTTAACAGGCCCTTGTCCAAAACATGCACTTCAAAATCTTCCGGGGTCACGCCCACCACCTCGTGTGAGAACGTCACTTGGAATTGGTAAAACGGCCCTGATTTGTCATCCAACGGCAGGATCTCCAACGCCTTTGGATAATTCAGCCACTCCTCAATACAAAAATCGAGGGAACGATTGGCCACGTCCAGATACCCAAAGTCCGTGAGATGGATGTCCTGATCCACATACGCCATGAGCGGCGACATATACGCGGGATTACCGCCCGGCCAGAACGTGCATTCCGGGTCTTCCGGCGCAACGCAAGGAGGCGGCACTTCACCCGGCTCAATGCCCTCTTCGGGGATGCCGTACAGATATTGCATGAGGCCGAAATTGTTCACATACTCAACCCGGTCGTTGTTCAGGGCGATGTTCCGTTTGCTCATCTCCACTTCCAGAAAGGCCAGATGTTGGTCCTCAATGGTGTACCCTTCGTCGGGCTCGCGTGCCGCATAATCATAGCTGAGCAACGCCACCCGAATGTCCGGGCGCACCGCCAGAATGTGGTCCACCACCTGGCCGATTTGCTGTTCAAGGCTCTCGCCCATCCATTCAATACACTGCTGCAAATTGTCCCACGGTTCGTCGGCGGGATCATTATCAAAACAATGACTCAGCCGCACGGCGCGATTATAATTGTTGGGGTCTACGCCCTTCGTACCGCGAAGAATATCGTTGCCGCCAAGAGTAATCACCACCACGTCAACATTGGGGAAGCGGTTTAACTCGTTGGTCAGCAGATTAAGGTAATCAATCTCCGGGAGTTCCAGCAGCTCCCATACCCGGGCGCCCATAATCGCCGTGCGGTTACCCACTTCAACCCAGCGTTCCAAGCCGGGACGGTCTTCCAGCGCATCCCGATACGAGCGGAACGCCAGCAGGAACCCCGTCCAACTGTCGCCCGCCAGCAATACCCGCGGGATCTTTTCCGCAGATGCCGGATACATGGCGCCACACACCAATGCCGCCACCAAAACAAGCGCCAGACACCTGACGCGCACACTGTTTTGTTTCGTAATCATACCCTGTACCTTATACTGTTTGAACTCTGCCTCGTCATAAAGAGGCGCGCCGCTTTAATGACGCAAGCCTACCGTACCGTCTCGCCTGATACGAGACGCCATGTACACGCCACACATTAAACGTATATTTTAATCATAGCACATTTCCTGAAAAAAAGAAAGTACTTGTTAAAAGAAAATGCGGGCCAGGGCACTCCGCGCTTGCACGGAATATTGGTTTTTATGGGGATGACATGCCCTGCGCACGATGATGCAGTAACATTGCTGTTGTTTCTGGTGGGTATTCGCTGCTACGGTAATGCTATACTGCTTGTATTGAATGCATGTCCCCTTTGGCGCCGTCGGTAAAGCAGGAATAGCGATGCAGGTTATTATTCGAGACACCAAAGAGGCGGCCATACATCTTACCGCCGCCGTATTGGCCGCCCAGTTGCGCACCAAGCCCAATTCCGTATTGGGGCTGGCCACAGGGCGTACCATGGAGGGATTGTATGCGCGTCTGGTCGCCATGCACCAAGACGAAGGGCTTGATTTTTCATTGGCCGTCACCTTCAATCTGGATGAATATGTCGGGCTCCCCGCCGCGCACAAAAATTCGTACCGCTATTACATGAACCATCATCTTTTCAATAAGGTGAATATTGACGTGCGCAATACGCATTTGCCCAACGGCATGGCGGCAGACCCCGAGGCGGAAGGCGCCCGATACGACGGGTTGATAGCCGATGTGGGCGGCATTGATTTGCAGCTGCTGAGTATTGGCGAATCGGGACATATCGGTTTTAATGAGCCGCTGTCCGCCATGTTTTCGCGCACCCGCGTAAAAGCGCTCACCCCGAAGACGGTGGAGCAGAACGCGCCGCTGTTTGATGCCCCGGAGGAGATGCCCCGGTTTGCCATCACCATGGGCGTGGGTACAATTCTTGAGGCGACGCGGTGTATCATGTTGGTAACCGGCGCAAATAAGGCGGACATTATTGCCCGGGCGGTGGAAGGCCCGGTCACCTCCATGATTAGTGCCAGCGCCTTGCAGTTGCACCGGAGTTGCACCGTCATTACGGATGCGGCGGCGGCCGAAAAGCTGGAACAACAAGAGTACTATCGTTGGATATTTGATCATGATCCGCAATGGGACGCTTTTCGCTAGCAGAACGTGCCCATTGCCGATCATGCATTACTCGTAAAACAACAAACACGGGAGAGGAGCACAGGATGACACAAGCAGCCGATGGACGGATACCCACATTGCATGTGGTGGGCGATTCTATACCGCAAGCCTATTTTCGCGCTATCAAGGCGGTTTGGGAACAGGGCTTTCCCATGCGCACCGAGTACGACCGGAAAAACAACGCCGGCACGTACATTGACCCGCCGAGCCGCGATGCACGGGTATTGATTGAGGTGAAAGACCCCTTTGCGCAGCCCCGGTTTCCGCCCATCTCGTTCTGCGAAGTAGGTGTATACATTGCCGAAATCATGGGCGCAAAAGACTACCGCGTACTCCCCTTTGATACGTTGGCAAAGGCTGTGCATGGTGAAATGGACGCGCACGAATGGCCCTACACCTATCACCAGCGTCTCTTTGCCCATCCCGACGCGGGCGGGTCGGTGGTGGACCAGATCGCGCTGGCCGTGGAACGCATTGCGGATACTCCGCACTCCCGTCGCGCCGTGGCCACCACGTCGGTGCCAAACCTGGACCCTTATTTGCAGGAAGACATTCCATGCCTGCGCGAAGTGCAGCTGCGCTGTCCGGAAGACGCCAACGGCAATTTGATGCTGAATATGAACACCATGTGGCGCTCCCGTGACTTATACAAGGCTTGGGGCGACAATCTTATTGCGATTACCTTTCTGCAACAGACGATTGCACGGCAGATCGAAGCGAAGACGGGACGCAGTGTGCGTGTGGGCAGCTACGCAGATTACAGTTGTTCGCTGCACATTTACGGACAAGACTTCGGTGCCGTGGGCGGCGATGCGGAGCGGGGTTTGCAAAGTTTCTTTGACACCTTTGATGAAGAGGCGTTTGTTGCGCGTTCGCTCCCAAGCGATATTGCGCGGGATATGCTTGTATTGCCCCAACTGAAAAACTTATTGACAGAACGCGAAATTGAACAGTGGCAGTTTCCCCCGGAAAGCATTGCGCTGATAGAGCACCTCATTGCCGATATAGAAAACGGGACATTGACCGTCTGAACGGGCCGGTTATCCGTCCGTCATACGCTTGGCCGAACCGACCAGTGTGTTTAGAAATGCCGACCGAAGGGGCTTGATGGCGAGTAGTGCCCGCGCGGGCGGCGTACGCTCCAGCACCGCCAGCATGCGTCCCAGGGCGCGGTATCCCAGATTCTCCGGTTCGTCAAAGATCAAATTCATCAATTTGCCCCGTTCAATGGCCATGGCCACAACACGATCAAAGGTACTTTCCGGCGGCAAAATGCGTTTTTCCCGTCGGGTCATGGTAATGGCGTCGAACTTGCACGCGCTGTAGCAAACGCCGCATCCCAAACACAATTCGGCATCACATTGCGCGACCTTTTTCCGGTTGCCCGTTGTATCGGTGATTTCAACCTCGGTGAGTGCGTCTATGGGACAGGCTTTCACACACTTGCCACATCCACGACAGGCCTCCTCCTTCACGGTGGCCTCCCAGTTCGCCGCCACCACGGCGTTTTGCAGATTCAAGGTGCGGATGGCGTTCAGCATGCCACAGCAGCATCCGCAGCAGTTACAGATATAGGTCATGTTGCGGCGCACGTTGTCGCCTGTTTGCGCCAGTCCCGCCGCCTTGCTCTGCTCAAGCAGCTTTAATGCTTCCTGCGTATCCACCTTCCGGGCGATTTCGTTTCGGATGAGCGTGTCAGCGCCTTGGTTCAACGAAAAACACACCTCCATGGGTGCATCGCAGACCGCGTCCAGGTGTAGTTGCTTGTGGCGGCATGCGCACATGGATACGCCGATGGACGAGGCCGTTTCAATAACCCGTGTGGCCCGTTCCCAATCCAGTATCTCGGTATGGTCTGTGTCGGCCAGTGCCTCTTCATGGGTAAGGGTGCGGCCGATTTGTGTGCTCCCCGCAAACACGCTTTTGCCAAAGCGGTCGTCTTGGGACATGTAGCTGTCGAATAGCGCCGCCAGTTCTTTCATCGGCAGGTTATCCCGGGTGCGCATGAACACAAACTCGAAAAAGCCCACCACCACCGGCGGCAGCATAAAATAGCGGTTATCGCGAAAGGTGAAATCCAACACAAGTCCGCGATGGGCCATGTCGGTCAACTGGGCATCAAGGGTTTCGGCGGGTATGCCCACCCGTTTTGACAGGCGCGCCAACTTCATGGGTTTTGCAGGCAACTGCCGGGCCAAACGCGCTTCTTCGGGGGAGAACAATAGCGCCAGAATTTGAACAATGTGCGGTGAATCGGGTGCGCCTGTGACCATGCGGTCCAGTCGTTCGCGCAGCAGTTTGTGTTCCCTGTCAGGATTAACTTTGTGGC